>JAYTFA010000349.1:0-5594 GCA_043734765.1 Pseudobdellovibrio sp.
GCGATACGATCGTCTGGACGCGCTAAGAGGGTTGGCAATGGTTTGGATGACAATATTTCATTTATGTTTTGATCTTAATTATTTCGGATTCATACATCAGAATTTTTATGAAGATATTTTCTGGACCGCTCAGCGAAGTTGCATCGTCAGTTTGTTTTTAATCTGTGCGGGAGTGAGTCAGGCTATTTCCGTAAATCAGGGTTTGAGTTGGTCTCGTTTCTGGAAAAGATGGAAACAGGTGGCCGGAGCCGCACTTTTAGTGACAGTTGGTTCTTATATCGTTTATCCGGAAAGTTTTATTTATTTCGGAGTGCTTCATGCAGTGGCGGTCATGCTTATATTAATGAGGCTCACAGCCCACGCCGGAAACTGGCTGTGGGTTATGGGCGCGGGTGTGATTGCACTCAAAATGATAGTTCCTTCTGCCTTTGCTCTCGGGCCAGCCTTGGAAGTATTTAATCATCCGCTGCTTAACTGGATCGGGATTGTAAGTTACAAACCCCGCACAGAAGATTATGTTCCTTTGATTCCATGGCTCGGGGTTATGTGGTTGGGACTGGCGGCAGGCTTTGCTATATTGAAAAATAAATCAGAAGTGCTGACGATGGCTTTAACCGACAGACTCAAGCCCCTTGCGTTTATAGGACGCTACAGTCTCAGCTACTATCTCCTTCACCAGCCCATACTTTTTGTGATAATAATGTTAGTTAAAAAACTATTTTAATAGTCTCATTCTGAAACACTCCATCAGGCACAGCATTAGCATTTATTAAATCTCAAATGAGGTTAAAATGAATAACTACAATTTGAGTAAGTTGGTTTTCGGACTATTTGTTATGTGGGCGTCGTTTGCAAACGCTCAGGACAACACGGTTCGCATACCCCTGAAAACATTGACCAAACCGGCCTACGACCTACTGGGTGCCGATGGCAAAGTTCTGTCCGTGGCCGACCTCAAATCTCAGTTTGATAAAAAAGCTGACTTGTCTAAATTAAACCCATCTGAGAACAAATTTTGGCAGAACACAAATCTAGCCAACAACAGTGCGATCGATCAAAATCTGCATGAACTGATGCCTTCGCAGGAAGAAGGCTTACTCTATGATGGTTTTGTCGGAGTCGTCCGTGAACTGGGTATGTATGCGATCAATGTTCGTGGCGTAAATAACCCTGCACAAATTTACCGTTTGAAATCAGGATTACAGGTTCATGCAAGCTTATTAAAAGCGGCTCTATTAAGAAAGATAGGAATTTATCAGGAATCCCCGAAATATCTGCAATCCGTAAAATTGAAGTTTAAAAGTTTGGCCGATCTTAATGGTTTTATAGTTCAGGCTTTTTGTGTTTCCGGCCCAGATGAAACGGCCATTAGTTGTTTATCAATCGATCCTGAAAGTCGCGGATTTCTTTCGGAAAAAAATGAAAACGATTTTACTGTAGTCGTTCACGGGTCTTATTTGGAAAAAATGAATGCAGAAGTTCCGAACCTGTTTGACGGTTTAACTCCTTCAAATCAGAATACGATTTCACTTTACGCTCAATCCAGAGCTTATCGTGCGCTGATTGCGCCTTACATAATTGCCGATGCAGGCGAAAGTATAAATCGCTTTTCAGCCCAGTCTGTAGCCGTTCGCGGCGGATGGGCCAACTTAACTTTTGCATTCAGTACAGATTTTGATGGCATCAGTTCTTATGATGATGTTCGTTGGATTCTCAGAAAAATGTCGGAGCTGAACGATCAAGACTGGAATGAAATCGTTTCGGCGGCCTCTTATCCTTCGCAATTAACAGAACTGGTTAAAACCAAAGTCTTGCATCGTTATAATAATATGATGGAGACCTTTTTCTCGAAAGAAGAAAAAGCACAGTTAGTGCGTGTGCAGATTCCGGATCTTAATATCAATTCCGGCGACGGTGTTGTGGTTAACGGTAAAGTTATGAAACAGGAAATCGCAGGATATCCGCAAAGGTTTTCGCACGGAGAGCGGCAGTCACCATTTGAATCCGGTGACTTTATCAAATATTTAAAAATCAGAGCGCAATCGAATGTTATTGAATCGGTTCTGGGACAGTTCTCAAATAGATTGGAAAAGCAGAGTATACTCAGCCAGAATATCGTCGGTATAGAGGTGGGGCCCAACGGAGTTAAGCCGTTAATGGATGCTCAGGTTGTAAGTATCGGTGCCAACGCTACTGCAAATCGAATCGTGACCACGGGAACTTATTACGGTAGCCAGGCGGCGGTTCAGATGGTGGACAGTTTAACTTTATCGGCCAGCGCCGGTTACATGCATATTCTGGACGGATTAAACGGTATTGATACGGCATTCGGCGGTGGTGTTTCTTACATGCGCAACTTCGTTCACGTAACTCCGATTGCCTCGATGGATGACGCTGCAAAAATTCCACTAAAAAATCTTTATATTCCTTCTCAACTTAAAAAACTGACGGCGCCGCTAAAGGACGGAAAGTTAAATGAATTCTTAAATGCGCTGAAGGTCGGCGAAGTGTTTACAATTACCGATTCGATCGGATTATCGGCCCGCATCGGATTTACGACGGGACTTGATGCTTTAATCGGTTTTGCTTCGGTCATTCAACCCACTGCAGGATTTTCGGTCGACGGCAACGCCGTAATTTTAAGACAGATTCAGTTTGTTAAAACGAGCGAAGGTTTACAGGTTTACATTCGAAATCAGAATAACAAAGTCTTCGGCCTGGAATTCAACGTTAACTACTTCATAAACTTACTGAAAATCAGAGCGCAAACAACAAAACTTGATCTTCACACTAAAGTTTACCTGCTCAATTACAATTCGGAACTGATTTCAAAAGTCGATAGCCTGGATGTGATTCCGGATGATGAATTACAGAAAAAAGTTGATAAAATGAAAACCTTCGGCAATAAAGCAGCTCTTGCACTGAGATCTCTGCTTGCAGAATCCAACGATGATGCTCTCGCGGCCAACTTTAAATATCAGATGTATGCAATTGACCATGAATTAAAAGCCCAGGAGTTGAGAACAAAACTTCTTTGGATAAGATCCAGTCAGTTAAAAGAAGAGCATTTGCTAACTATCAAAAAACCGGAACTCCCCACTGAAATCAATGGCGTCAAAATTATTAATGACGCGTTACAGATCGTAACTTACAAAAAAGGTCGTATGGACGGCGTTGATAAATTCGGTTTCGGCCTCGAAATTCTTGACGGGGCTTTAAAACAGAAGTTCGGTTCCAACGCGCCTTCCTCTTTAGGTTTACCCTCTCAGAATCCATCGCAAATGCCGTTCGGTAAGGCGCAGTGGACTACAGTCAGATCCGATACCGAATTAACTCAGAACAGACCGGGCGCACTTCCATCTGTAGCGGTTATTGAGCATGTTTGGGGCGGGTGGAGTCTTAAGCGCGCGGCTATGGATAAAATTTTAAGTGATGTGAAAGAGCAGACTAAAGGAATAAAATTTGCGGACTTCCCATTGGTGCCGCAAGGGGCTCTGGCGAATGTGACCAAGGTGGACTTCTTCCGAGTAACGTCGCATTTATCGATTTTACCCGAGGGGATCAAACAGATTAAGGATCTGATGCTCTCCACCGGTGCAGTTTTAGAACCTGTTCAGAAAAGAAAATTTTTAACCCGATTGTTTCAAAAGTTAAGCGAAAAACTCGGCGATAAAGCCGCGCCTCAGGATCAGGAGCTTTTCAAAAATTTGATTAAAATTATCGGTAATGGCGATGAGGTCATGGGACAACAGATATACATGGCTCAGTGCCGGCAGAATAAACAGGAAAATTACAACTCCACCTGGTTAAACGGAACAGTTTACGAATGTATGGAACCATGGCTTGAAAAACTGATCAAATTATCGCGAAAGTTTCCTGAAAATAATTTGCGTGATCAGAATAAATGGACTGCGGAAATATTGTATGTTCTCGATGAACAAATTCCACAAGCTTCGTTATTGAATTACTTAGGCCCGGATAAGTTTATTTATTACCTCGAAGTCACCGGTTTCAGATCCGGCGACGAAGATGGTGATGACGGAGTCTATGTATCAAATGTTTACGGTGAGCCGAATAAAAAACATCCGTACGCAAACGGTTTAATCAGTGTAATTGCTGATAAATCAAAGATTAACCTTACTGAACTTGATCAAACAACGGCAGGTTATTAAAATGATGACACAATTTAAAAAATACACATTATTAGTGAGCTTAATTTCCTCAACAAGCTTTGCTCTCAGCCATCAGGAGTTAAGATGGGGGCTGAAAAATATCGGTGCGCCGGTAAGCACTTACATCAACCCGCTGCAGGCCTACAAACTGCAGGCAGTAGAGGGTGAAGACATACGGCTTGCTCCCGCAGTAAAAGGACGAAAAGTAAAAGTGGCAGTACTGGATACCGGTATTGATTTTACTCACCGAGATCTGCAAGGCGTAATTTTTCGAAGAGCTGAAAAATGTTCGGCTTTTGAAAAACTGAAGCAATGTCTTGAAGTCGCCAAAGACGCAAACGACTCAAAATGCCGTGAAGAAAATTTGAAGGCAAGCGAAAACGTTTATCCTGCCGATTGTCAGGGGTGGAGTATTCTCGATATGAATATTTCCAACACACCCAACAATATAATCGGTCGCCCTGATTTTTCGGATCAGTCCGGTCACGGCACCCATGTCGCGGGCATCATTGCTTCCGTAACCGAAAATGTGGAAATAATTCCTGTGCAGGTGAGCGGCGATGGACCGAACCAGCCGATCAAGCCTTTCAGTATTGATCTTTCGCCCAATGAAAATGTGCGAAACGGCTATACCACAGCTTTTCTAAGTGAGCGCATGAGCCGCGGAATTATTTACGCTATCAATGCAGGTGCAGAAGTTATTAATTTATCAATAGGCTGGCCTGAAGGGCAGACCATTGATATTATCAAAGAAGCCATTGCCGAGGCCCAAAAGCGCGGTGTTATTATTGTTGCAGCTGCGGGAAATGATTCTACAAATGCATTGCTTCGCCCTTGTCAGTATAAAGGTGTTATCTGTGTTGCCGCTCATTCTCCGGATGGCTCATTATCGAGTTTCTCTAATTTCGGCTTCGGTGTGGACATTGCCGCCCCCGGCGTGGAGATTTTATCTTCAATACCCAACTCCATACGTTCGGTCAGATTGCCGGGCTACAACGGTTATGACTTAATGTCGGGCACTTCGCAGGCTACACCCTTTGTAACAGGAGTGGTTGCGGATATGTTATCGCGCGGTATTCCCGCAAAAGAAATTTATCCGAGACTTATGCTGGGTGCTCGAAATATAAGAGCTGAACTTCCGATTTTGGTTGGACCGACGGGTGGGCACACTAAGTCTGTAGATGCGTCTACCAAGTATAAAAAAAACGTGTTGTCAGGGCTGCTCGATATGACCCACTCATTACAGGTAACGGCCCAAGCATTGATTTTGCCGGCTAATAAAGACACTCAGGTTATCAATTGGGATCGTAAATCATCAGAGTTGAATTTTTCTCTGGCGTTGAAAAATTACTGGAAGGATATCAAGGGCCAAAAAGTTCAGGTCATCGTGAGATCAACGGTCAACTCGGATCTGGAGCCTGT
>JAYTFA010000350.1:0-1976 GCA_043734765.1 Pseudobdellovibrio sp.
CCAGAGAAAATAATCGGCGTGTCAGCAAACTGTGTTCTGAGTTCTTTATAGATACCTAGGCAAGTTCTGAGTTCAGCGGCGCGCCTTTCGGTCCCTCCCGGATCGATTCGTTCGGGGTCTAATCTTGATTTAAGGTGCGTTAACAGAATAATTAAAAAAGGTTCATCTTTGGTTTTAGTAAAGAGTTTGAGCTCAACGCAATCGCGAGAAAAAAACTGCGATTGGCCTTTGATCGGATAGCCGGTTTTTTTGGATGTGGCCTCGTGCGGGTAAAGATAGTTGAGCGGGCGGACTCTGTTTGAGGCGATATCGAAAAAGAAATTAACATCTTTCCTGATCAAAAAACCAACATCAATATTACGATCCGAATTTCCCTCCATAAGAGCCACATGATACTGATTATGTAAAAATAATTTGTTGAAGTTGTTAAGCGACTCAATGCCTCCGATCTCACAAAGCATCATGATATCGGGATTTTTTTCGTTAATGATCTGGGCTATCTTGAGGCACTTATTCAAAGCCTTGGTCTGGTAAACCGAATTGGACAATTTCTGCCACTGAACTTCATTTAAATTGTGATGGTTAGACGGGATTTCCTGATCAAACAATAAAAACAAATTTTCAACATTAAATAAACCGAATTTTAGTTGGAGTTTGGAGCTGCTAGAGGTGTTATTAGTTGATCGTGGTGTCATAGTTAAGGCAAAATTATAGCTTATAATCACTCTCTTAGATAGGAGATTTCATGACTGTGCAATCTGTATTAAAAAATAAAATTCGATTCGAAAATAATTCAGCTTTTAAGCCGGATGCATATGTTTATATTTTAAGTTCAACTTCAAAGCCTGCAAAAAGGGCTGAATTAAAAAAAATAGCCGCTCAGCACGCTTACCTGCAGCCGCTTAATGACGATAAAAGAACAGTCAGCTTTATCGGCAAAAATGGTGCCGTTTGGATTTTGCAGAATGCAGAAATTAAAAAGGGCTCGCATCAGGGATTACTGGACGAATCGGTTTATGCCTGGTTTCGGGATCAGGCGGGCTCTTTAGTTGCAAATTTTAAATCACAACAATTCCTTAAAATCGAATTCAATCTGGGCAATGCCGGCACTGAAATTCTGCGCGCCTGTGTAATAGGTATGGAACTAGCCAGCTATAATTTTTTAAACTCCTATAATCAACTGGATTTAAATTATCCGGTGATTAATTTAGTATTAAAAAACAAGCTTGATAAAAAACTTTTAGAAAAATTTCAAATCGAAGCCACTTCGATTCAACTGGCACGACATCTGGTCAACTTGCCGCCGAATGAAATTAATCCAGAAACAATTGAAAAGCTTTTTAAAAAAGAATTAAAATTTCCGACGTCTGTTAAGGTGGATGTCTGGGATGAGAAAAAATTAATTGCAGAAAAAATGAATTTGTTATTGGCGGTGGGTAAAGGCTCAGAAACTCCGGCCCGAATGATTCACATCAAATATCGTCCGAAGACTAAATCAACAAAAAAACCTATAGCCTTTGTAGGAAAAGGAATTACGTTTGATACCGGCGGTCTTGATATCAAGCCTTCATCAGGTATGCGATTAATGAAAAAAGATATGGGCGGCGCCGCTTCGGTTATTGGTTTGGCGTTTTGGGCTATTCACAGTAATTATGAGAGGGCCTGTGATTTTTATCTGGCGCTCGCTGAAAACAGTGTAGATGCAAAATCGATGCGTCCAAGTGATCTTTACCGCTCTCGTGCGGGATTTTTAGTTGAAATTGACAACACTGATGCTGAAGGCCGTTTGGTTTTAGCGGATGTTATGGATGTAGCCGCTACAAAAAGGGGTGCCGACGAGCCGGAAATAATTATAGACATTGCAACCTTAACCGGGGCCATAAAAGTAGCTCTGGGGTCTGAAGTAGCCGGCTTGTTTACAAATAACGACCAGCTTGCCCAACAGCTTCAGGCTGCAGGTCAGGCGAGCGGAGAGC
>JAYTFA010000351.1:0-5081 GCA_043734765.1 Pseudobdellovibrio sp.
CGAATAGATGCGGGATATCCGCGAAGCCTCAAAATAGACGAACTCAGATAAGAGAAACGAAATGCTAGCAAAATTAAATAATTATTTGGATTAAGTTTGCCCCGTAAACCAAGTTCTAAATGGGAATTGCTAGTTTTATTAAAATATCGAACTAGTGCTGCGGCGGAGGCCCACCATTTGGAGATGGCGGAGGTCTGTTATCCAGATTGGGAGGCGGTGGCGGGCGTTGTTCATGATCGTGTGGTGCTCCGCCGGGCGGTTTCATCGGATTAAGTGATCCATGCTCTTGAAATTCTTTTCTTTGGCCTTCAGGTTTTTTAAAGTTTTTATTTTGATTGGCCACAGTGTTTAGCAACTGATTTGGCGCAGCCTTGGTGTTTTGCGGCAGCGGTGGTTCTTTTGAAATAAGGCGATCAAATTCTTTTATATCTTCGCTGGTGGCCATAATAATATCAGCAGCTTTTACTGAACTTGCAGCGCCTACAATTAAAAAAATAAATCCATATAAAAAAGATTTCATGGCTAATTTCATGGCTAAGCTCCGCCTTTAAAATACAACGATACTTCCTGGGATGTAACTAAATTATGATCAGAATCATAATAATTGACGATTACCTTTGAAGAACCTTCTTTGGTGCCTTTTACAACAATGGGTAAATACTGTTTTTCAAGCATTGAGTCCCAGTTCACTACGAGTTTTTTTTGCAATTTAAGCTCGGTGTATTTTTGTGAGGTGAATTCTATATTATCGTCGTTTAAAGCAATTTCTGCGTAGGCGATTTCATTTTTTGGAAGGGGTCTGATGTCCACACGTATAATGTAAGCCTGACCTATCTGGTAGTAGTTTACAATTTCTGAGGTTTTATTGAAATTTTTAAAGAAGATAAAGCTGATGAGCAATGTAGCCAGCGCCACGGAAAATGATGGCCAAAATTTAAATTGCTGAGCTAAATATTTGATTCTACTTTTTAAAGTTAAGTTTTCCTGAGCCTGCTGCCTGAGGTCTAAATTGTGTAAAATGCGGGTCATCAAATAGGGAGTAGGTTGTATCGAAATTGATTTTAACGACTGGATGGCTTCAAAGCTTTTTTGATCTTTGTAACCGTCTTTTAATTGATTTTTGAAATCATCGTTTTTCATATTCATATTCCTAACACTAAGACGATTTGATCTTGCTATTTGTTCCATTTTTTTTACTGGTGTATAAATCTGAGAATTTATCGCGAGCTCTGGATAACCTGGATTTGACGGTTCCCTCAGGTATATCAAGGGTTTCGGCGGCTTCTTGGTAGCTGCATTCCTGAATATCTATCAGAACTAAAATTGCACGATCTTCTTCATCCAGTTGATTTAAAATTTTAAGTGTATCAATTTGAGAATCCGATATTTCAGATGTTTGGTGTCCATTTAAACCCTCATAATCTTCAACTAAAACCTGATTTCTATTGGACGCGGATTTGAGGTAGTCTAAATGTAAATTGCGGGCTATTTTTTTTAGCCACGCCAAAAGTAATTCGGGATTTTTAAGATCTTTCAGTGAGGAAATGGCTTTTAAAAAAGTATCATGGGTTAGATCTTCAGAAGTCTGCTTATTTTTGGTTAAATGAAAACAAAAAAGAAATAACGAAGGCTGGGTCTCGGTAATAAGAAGAGCCAAAGAAGTTTTATCTCCGGCTAACACATTTTGAACAATCTGGGTGAGGTTTTTATTTAGACTCATGATTTAAGAGCGTTTCGGTGAAAGTGCTCTCAAAGTTTAACTTTAAGAGCACTTTCACCGAGACTTTGGTCGCTACAGTTTTTTTGGCCTATTACTGTCTTGGCGGAGTTTGTTCTCTTGGAGGAGGAGGAGGCATTGGAGGGCGATTGTCGTCTCCGCGCCCGCCATGGGATCCATCTTGTCGGTGCTCGTCGGATTTTCCACCGCGATTGTTGTCATGATCACGGTGTGTTTTGTCTTTATGATTGTCTCTCTCTTTTTCATGGCCTTCGTTCTCAGACTCCTCTTTGTTTTTGTCTTTATTCTTTCCAAAAGCGTTTCCCGGAGACGGGCGTTCGCCCATAATGCCTGGAGGTAATAAAGCAATGTTTCCTTTACTGACCAGGTACTTATCAAGAGCCAAGCGCCCTTCTTTTGTGGTCAGATCAAAGTTGTTTTCTTTAGCGATGGTGTCGATCTGTTGCTTAAGCGAATCTTTGTACTGTTTACGGCCTTCGTCGGTTGATAAATCGATTCCTAAGCTTTTTGCCTGCGCCTCTTTTTGGGATTTAACATAGTTACCGAATTTTTTTCGGCCTTCTTCGGTAGAGAGGTCATAGCCCTGCTTGGTGGCTTCGGCTGCAATCGCAGACTTCAATTCAGCCGATACCTTACGAAATTCATTTCGATCGGCTTTTGCACCTACAGATAACCCTAATGATAACAGCAGTATTGCAATTTTTTTACTCATATTGTTTTCCATTTTTTTTACGTCCTTTGTTTAAGTGTTGATTGACTCGTTCGAGGAGTAAGACGAGGCTCTTACAGGTTTTGTTCCATTTTTTTTTAAAAATAAAGTATCTTTACGCTTTATGAGCTTAAAGTAGGAAAGGAAGACTAATTGTATAATATTGAGAATTTAAAAAAATTCATTTTTTCAGCGATCGGACATCTGACAGTACTAATTGCCTTTGCAATAGCGCTGGGGTTTACCTCTTTTGCGCTGGCCCTTGAAAATGAATTTGCTGATAAAGGCACCGAAGCTTACTGGCTAAATGAAATTAAACAAGATTCAGGAAAAGCCCTAAACTATTTTAATTTGGGTGTGATTTATCAAAAAAATAAAAAAAACGAGTTAGCCATCGTCAATTATAATAAAGCTATTGGGCTTAAGAGCCCTCTTACTCCCGTGGCTATTTTTTATAAGGCCAAAGCGTATGAATCTCTGGGAAAAATTGACGACACTAAACAACTGCTCTCAACATTGAAAATAGATGAAGTTCCCGAAAATCTAAAAAAAATGGTATTAGAATACAAAAATAAATTATTTGCAGAGTCGGCAGCTCAAGGCACTGGCATGGCTTCAGATATCAATGAGAGCGAAAGCGAATCAGCCGACGAGGCCAATGAAAAAGTTTTAAATTTTTACATTGAGGCCATGGTGGGCAAGAATTCCAATCCTAATATTTACGCAGATACGCAAACGGGTTCAATTCAAGCAGATGCGCAAACCCAGTTTAGGTCCAACCTCGATTTTTTAGCTTCGGTTTCGTCAATTCATGATTTTACAATTTCCTATGCTTATTCCAATACTCAGTTTGATAGAAATTCCACGTCCAATTACAGCAATCAGGAATTATATTTTCCCTTGGCGCTTTACTGGTCTAAATCTAAGTTTAAAATTACACCCTTGTATTCGCAGGACAGCTATTCGGGCAGTGTATTTTCAGAATCTACTGGCGGGGATCTGGCTTTTTCTTTAAAACTCGGGGATGATTATCTGAATTTTACGTATGAAGCTTTAAATATTAATAATAAAACTACGACCTATTCTTATTTAACAGGTAAGCAACAAAAATTATTTCTATCTTATGATAGAAGATGGGCTCAGTCTAAAGTTGTCACAAGTTTTTATAAATCGGATTATGCATATGTGGATACCACGAGTTTAGCTTCCAGTTATTCGGCCTTTGGTTTTGGCTTGAGTTATGTTTATTATTTTGCAAATTTTGATTTGAATCCCTTGTTTAATTTTGAAATACGACAATATAAAAAAGCCACCAGCAACCCCACTGCCAGACTGGATCAGAAATACATGGCCAGTGTTCAGCTGGGTTATTCTTTTAAAAATAATATTCGCATTTTTCTAGATGGGTCCATCTTAAAAAATGTTTCCAATTTTAATTCCACTAGCGACGATCGTAATTATCAGCAGAATACCTATGCTGCCGGGCTGGCTTGGTCTTATTAAATGTTTCCAAGCGATGAAGATTTTTTTAAATCAGTGTTGGTGACCGGCGGGGCCGGGTATATAGGTTCACATACGATTCATGAGCTCTTGAAACAAGGCTATCATCCGGTGGTGGTAGATAATTTATCAAACGGATTTAAAGAGTCTGTACCGGACAATGTTGAGTTTTATCAACTGGATGTAAGAAATAAAGCTGAGATGAAGTCTGTCTTTATGAAACATAATTTTTCTGCAGTGGTGCATTTGGCGGGATTAGCCATAGTGGAGGAATCTTTTGCAAAAGCCGAGGATTATTTTGCTCATAATGTATCCGGTACTCTTACTGTGTTGGAGCTTTGCAGAGAGCAGGGTGTAAAGCGTTTTATTTTTTCATCTTCTTCGACCATTTACGGTGACGCCAGTGGAACTGAAAAGCTGAGCGAAGCGCATCCTGTTTCTCCGATGAGCCCCTACGGTAAATCAAAAATGTTCTGTGAAGAAAAAATAAAAGAATTTGCGGCCGAAATAGAATTAAGTTTTATGAATTTCAGGTATTTTAATGTAGCGGGGGCAAGTACTGATTTAACCAACGGTTCGCGCGGGAAAGGCTCGCAGCGAATTATTTTTAATGCAGCAAAAGCGGCAGTGCACGGTGGTTCATTTGTGATTAATGGAAACGAATATCCAACTGCGGACGGCACCTGTGTGCGTGACTATATTCATGTTGAAGATATTGCCGATATTCATGTTTTAGCTCTAAAGCATTTACAGACAAATAAATGTCAGAAAACATTAAATTGCGGCTATGGAACAGGGTTCTCGGTTCAAAACATAGTGGATAGTTTTAAAAAAAATAATAACGTCGATTTCAAAATTGAAATGGGCCCAAGGCGGAGCGGAGACCCCGCTTATTTAGTAGGGGACTGCCGCGAGCTCACTCAATTGTTAAAATGGAAATCGAGATTTGAAAATCCCTTAGAAGCCATTTGCCGGTCGGCCTATTTGTGGGAAAAAAAATCCACTTAAGCTAAGTTCAAGCTATCAGGAACAAACACCATTTTTTTACCGGTAGAAATTTTAGATATCGTTTTTGCAATTTCTCTGTCAGCTGTGATTAATATTTCAAAGTGCGAGTTCATAAATAAGTTAATA
>JAYTFA010000352.1:0-5569 GCA_043734765.1 Pseudobdellovibrio sp.
ATCGCTAGATTGCGGGCAAGTGCTGGCCCTTGACTTGCAACTTTCCTTTCAATGAGAAATTAAATACGAGGAGGAGAGCATGAATCGCGATACAACGAATAAAGCTTCAGGACGCGTTGAAAGATTTCCCGCATCAAGACGCCTGGGTTTATTTGCACCTTGGTTTGACGATATTTATAACCGGGATGAGTCGGCTTTTCCGTTTTCAGCTGCTGATAGAGCATTGGCGCCTGCTGTTGATATTGAAGAAACCTCCGATGAGTATATGGTTTCAGCAGATCTGCCGGGCATTAAAAAAGAAGACATTTCAATTGAATGTGTGGGCAGTCAGCTCACGATTTCCGCTGAGCGCAAATATGAAAGTCCGGAGGGTCGTAAACAGGATCATCAGGAAAGATTTTATGGAATGTATCAGCGAAGCTTTACTTTACCGTCGGGAGTGGATGCCGACAAAATTGAAGCTTCCTGCGAATCTGGCGTTCTGACAATTCACATTCCAAAAGCGGAGAAGGCGAAAGCCAGGCGAATCGAAATCGGCGACAAAGTGCCGAACAAGCAGAGCATGCCCAGCAAAGAATAGTTTTAATTTAAAAAAGAGATGACCATGGAGGTTCTGATGATCGTTCGCGAATTTATGACCAAAAAAGTAGTTGTTGGCCGCCCGGATATGACGGTGCTGGAAGCTGCGCAGAAAATGCGTGATGGAGATTTCGGAATGTTACCGATCGGCGAAAAAGATCGTTTAATCGGAATGGTGACCGACCGAGATATTGCAATTCGAGCCGTTGCCGAGAAAAAAGATCCGGACCAGGTTCAGGTACGCGAAATCATGTCCAAAGCTGTCTATTATTGTTTTGATGATCAGACCGGTGAAGAAGTGCTTAAAAATCTGGGCGAAAAACAGGTTCGAAGACTTCCGGTTTTGAACCGACAAAAACGTTTAGTGGGGATTTTAGCACTGGCGGATCTGGCCTTGGCCAATCTTCCCGCAGAGAACTTAGAAAAAACTTTAAGTCAGATATCCAATCACAACATGAAGGGTCAGAGCCAGGCGCGACCGAATTGAAGTCAAATTGCAGGTTGAAAATGAAAAATTATGCATTGATATTTTTTTTGCTGTTTTCAAGCGCCTGCTCCAAAGTCGATGTTGCGCTGAACTTTGCGCCAAGATACATCGCCAATTCGATTGATGATGCTTTTGATTTGAACTCAGATCGTTATAAAAAAATAAAAGCAACCATATCTCAGGATATTGAGAAAAATAAAATAACCTTTATCGTAAAGGTTATCGGCTATATAGACGATGTTTTGTTACTGGCTGAAGTAAGTGATGTGAAAACGGAGCAGGTGCAGGAAGCCTTTGATAAAATCAAGAGCCTGCAAAAACAAGCGATCTACCTGTTTAAACCTACCTTTGCCGAAATCTTAATGCCAATGTTGAAATCTGAAGCGGATTACTTGTTCAAATATTCTGAAAAGAAACTCAGTAAAACGGATGAACGGTTAAATGATAAACAGAAGTTTTACAAGCACTATGTGAAAAGCTATGAAAGCTATATGGATATGCTGTTCAATTCCAGCAATGAAGTGCAAGATAAACTTTTTCACGAATTTTTGGATATCAACTATGATTATTATAAGTATCAGAATGAATTCAGAAAAGTATTTTTAAAGCAGTTCGACCTACTATTCGATAAGAAGTCCCAACTGATGGACTATTCTATGCGATACTATGCGGGGGATGAAGAAATCAAATCTGAAGAGCATCTAAAAAAACAGCGCCTGTTTAACACGAGTGTTGTTGAATTAGCGCTCAAAATCTGGAAAAACGCCAACCCCGAACAAAAAGTTTATTTTAAAAAAAAATTAAACGGCATCAAAGAAGAACTTAAAACTATAATTAAATGAGGAATCCATGGACTGGAAGAAGTTTAAGGTACTCGCTGCTAAAATAGGTAAAGATGATGTTTATACACAGGCTGCCGCCCTGGCTTACTTTACCACATTGGCCGTGGCTCCTTTAATAATCCTCATGCTCAGTTTTTTATCGTTCCTCAATATTGATCTGCGGGAGCAGCTTAAAATTGAAACTACAAATTTGATGGGCGAGGAAGCAAGTCAGATCCTTCAGTCCATTATGGTCAGTGCGGCTAAGCGACCTGATTTATCAATTACAGCTGGGTGGGTTGCCGCTGTTCTGCTGGCCATTTCCGGCAGTGTGGTTTTCGCGCAGCTGCACTCCGCCTTAAATATAATTTTCAAAGCCCCGTTGGTCTCTACGGAAAGCGAAAGTATCCTGGATTTTTTCAAAGGCCTGATTTCCCGCCGGCTCCTGTCACTGGGGCTTTTTATGGCCTTTATTTTTATATCGATCGTTTCATTGATGGTGTCAGCGACAGTGTCTTATCTGATGATTGATATCAAGGTATTCGGAATCATGATTATAAGTGGAATGGCCAATCTTATGGTTTATTCGGTGCTGTTTGCTTTGATTTACAAAAAAATGACAGACCGTTATGTGGCTCTCACGAAATGTTTTTTTGCGGGAATTTTAACAGCCGCCTTATTTGTGGCCGGCAAATCACTAATCGGATCTTACGTGGGCCATGCGGCCATGAGTTCAGCCTATGGAGCAGCCGGCTCGCTGGTTGTATTTTTAGTTTGGATCTACTATTCAGCCCTGGTGTTTTTTCTAGGGGCGGAGGTGTCGTCGGTATTCTTAATAGAGAATGAGAAAGATCTGAATGAAACTGTCTAATGCTTTAACAGATAGGATTTACAAAAAAACCGCTTAAACACGACAGGAAATACAAAAATTTGTGTTTCCTGCTCGCATCCACTATAACTCTCAATATATTAATAAAAAGTTTCGAAGGGATATTTATGTTTAAGTTTTCTTTGATCGGTCTTGCCTTAGTACTGTGTATATCAACAGCTTCTGCTCAGGTCGGATCACAATATCCGTATCCAAGCGCCGACATGGCCACACTTACGACCGTTATTATGAAGTCCCGCAGTAAAGACATATTCTCCAACATGAAAACCATGGAAGTAGAGGCAATTGCAGGTCGAAATCAAACATTCCTGTTCGAGGGACGCGGTAATTTCAGATTCGGTTTTTATCCGCAGAAAAAAGCGGCTCCACTTGTTTTTCTTATTGCAGACTTAGGTGGATCGATCGTCTCTGGCTATATGATGTATGAAGCGGATCTGTTGCAAGAAAAAGGCTTTAATGTCATTACAGTTTCTTCGCCGTTTTTCTGGAATTTTATCATCTCTTCAAGTCAGTCTGGCCTGCCTGGTGTAACGGATGAAGATGCACAGGACATGTATGCGGCTATGCAACTGGCATTGGCTAAAGTTAAAGCTGAACACAATAAGCCTATCACGAAGATTGGTATCATCGGCTTAGGACTTGGCGGCCTTGAAGCCGCTCATATCAGCGCAATTGAAAACCGTGAACGCAAACTTAATATCGAAAGATACCTGTTAATTAATCCTGTTGTGAATCTCATGCATGCAATTACGGAAATTGAAACCCGTGCGGCAATTTCTTTTGATCTCGGTGACAGCCGCGTTGCCGAAATAAAAGCAAAAGCCTTTAATTTTGTTGCAGATAATGTTTTCGATGACAAAAGTAACGTGCTGGATGCAAAGTATTTTTTAAATCTGGATAAACGCTTTGTGCTTTCAACACAAGAGTACAAATTTTTAACCGGCGGTATTTTGAGAATGCCGATTGACGACACAATTTTTGCCAGTCAGATGGTGAAAGACGCCGGAGTATTGAAATCAAAGTTAGATCGCTACCACTGGGGTGCACGCCACAAAGAGATCGAAGCACTGGGTTTTAAAGGATATCTTGAAAAACTGGTTATTCCGCATTTTACACTTAAGTACCCTAAGTTGATTGATCTGATTAAACATGTGAATTTCAATTTTGTTCGCAAAGATGTTTTAGAAAATCAAAATATGTTTTTAATGCACAACCAGGATGATTTCCTCGTGGATGCAGATCAGCTTGTTTACTTGCAGGACATGTTCGGTTCAGCGCGTACCAAAATATATCCTTCTGGCGGTCATTTGGGGAATATGTGGTTTGAGCAACATCAAAATGATGTTCTACGCATCATGTCCGCTCTGAAATAAAAAATATCCGGGCTTTATTTTTGCATTTGATATGAACATGGGAAGCCCCTATGTTCATTTTTTAGAGCAGTTGAGTTCAATATATGACACCGATTACGGCGATTATATGCGTAAGGTGAACTGTTATTTAACTGAGTTAAAAGAAGATAAAAGTGCTATCAAAACGCCGGAAATTCTGAAAAAAATCGAAGAGATACAAGATTACATTCAGTATGAACCCAACTGGGACATTCCGACCACTCAGAAAAAAGTTTTAAAGGACACTGAAAAACTGATTTATTTAGAAGCTGTTAATTCACCCTAGATGAGTAACTTATGGATATCTTAAGTTCACTCCTGCCTCTGAACCCCACACACAAAAAAGATTTCGAAAAAGTCATCTGGTTCGTCAATATACTGAAATGGGTACAAAGGCCCCGTAGTGAAGACGAAAAAACCACAAAAATCGAAACTGTGTATACGGTGCGCATTAAATATCTTTTGTCCATGCTGAAAAATAATCCGGAATGGCTCAATAATTTTGTAACCACAATCAGCAGCCTGCTCTATGAAATTTCCGGAGTAGCACAATTTGTAAGTGTGGGTTTTTCAACCAGCAGTTTCATCAATGAATTTGCCCATCGTATTCAGGAAAAACTGATACCGAATAAACCTTTCCACGAGGATTTAGAAACCCTGATCTTTGAAATTTTTCCGAACGAAAATGAAAGTATTTACGTCGACTTCATTGATGAAACCATTTTAGCTGAATTGCTGACGCTTTTTAATAAACAGTTTGATCTTCATAAAAAACTTAAAAATGATCTGATGTCGGCTTCCTATGTGCTGAGCGTGCAGATTTTGAATAATGTTTTCGCGATACAGGAGGATTTAAAATATTTTTTTAAAAAACCTGAGGAGTTTGCAGAATTTAAATTGGAAGGTCTTTTGCGGGTTCAGCAGATTCTTGAAACTTTTGAGGTCCGTGCTGAAGTTTTTGAGCTTCTTGGCCAAATTGAAAGTAATATTGAAGAGCTTGAGCTGTTCATGCAGGACAGAGGGGTTAAAATTCAACTTGTTTATCTATTTCAGGTTCAGAGAAGAAAACTCAATCGGCTGCGTATTCTTCTCGGTTTTTTAAGCCCGGAAATCTCCAATGCGGCAAGTTTCAGATTATTTCTGTCGCAATTGATTTTGGACACTCACCATCAAAAAAGTTTCAAATCCTTTGTTAAGGATAATCTATCATTGCTAACGGATCGTATTGTGCAGGCTAATTCTCATGTTGGAGAACATTATGTAACATTCACCTGGCATGATTTTCAGAATATGTTCAAGTCTGCAGTGGGCGGTGGAGCCGTAACCGGACTAACAGTGTTTGTAAAAATCGGACTCGGAAGACTGGGGTTCACAGGTTTTCTAAAAGGGCTCTTTGAAACTT
>JAYTFA010000353.1:0-4121 GCA_043734765.1 Pseudobdellovibrio sp.
CCGCCAACAAACAATATGGTCGAGGAACGGCGGATAGGGATGGAAACCCAAAGGGATATTATTATTGTGTTTCCGGTGCCAAGGCTAACGATAAACAACATGTTTGCAAAGTTATAGCTCATGATAAAAAACCAAATTATGACTTTGAGTGGAAGCCCGCTACTCGCGGCAGTGATGGAGATTGTTATTGTGCGCTAAAGCCGATTTCCGCTTCTACTAAATATCTGAGTTGTGCCCAGGACTTTCCGCCTCCGCCATGTGATCGTCTCGGCCTAAAACCAGACCGACAACAAACGGATGACACCGACATCAGCTACTGCTTCTGCCCGGGAAGCGAAACGAGATCTCTTCCTCATGATGTTGCAGTTAAGGAATGCGCAATTCCTCCTCAACCTCCGAAGTCTACACCGGACGCTCCTATGTCTGCAGCAACTAACGCTCCAACAGAGCCTGAAAGTGATTTAAAGACTTGTGTTGATAACTGGAAACTTGAAGCTTTGAGTTGCAAAAAATCTTCTGACGAGGCCCAAAAAGCTTGTGGCAATAGTAAATCAATGACTAAAGATGAAAAAGAAACTGCCAGTGCTATAGATGCGGCAAACAGAGCTTATACAGGTCAAAATGCAGGTAAGGGTGCACAGCAAGAATGTTTCACCGCAAGCTTGATTGCAAACGGGGCTAAAACTGCATTGGGCCCAAAATTGGAAGCCTGTGATTCGAGTATTACTTCTTGTACAAATTCGTGCAGTGATGAAAAAATAAATAAATTGCGGGATGCTTGCTATGCAAAAATAGTTACGCTCGCGCAGCCGGCTGACGAAGTGGATGAGGGTACCCCCAATCAGAAATATTTTTCTGCAAATGAAAAAGAAATCAATGAAATAACTCTTAATGCCAAAAAGGTTTGTACTGTAGACGCCAAAACAGGTAAATCTGAAATAGGTTCAATACTCAGCGGTATCGGTGATGCTTTAGGTGCTTCCGTACAATGCATGTGTAAACTTGCTTCCGCCGGAGCAGATTGCACCGCAATTCCAACAGTAACGGCATGTGCTGCTGATCCTACCAAGCCAGGTTGCGTGTACGCAGCAATTGATGTTTGTACTCCGGGTAATACTTATGATGCAAAAACCTGCAGTTGTCAGCTTAATCCAAAAGGTACGGGTTGTCCGGGTGGAGGCTCGAGCGGTGGACTTTCTAATTTTGCCAGTCCGAGCATTAAGGGTAACGGAATTGGTGATAGCAATTTCAGTACAGTTGCCGGTGGTTTGAAAGCTAGCGGTAGTGGACCTGATTTACCGGTCACAACTTCTGATGAAAGTGCTGCTTCTAATTTACAATTGCCTCCGGGCTCAAATCTCGGTGGTGGTCCAAGCGGCGGCAGTAGTGGTGGTGGTCCAAGTGGCGGCAGTAGTGGTGGAGATCCTAATGCGGCGGGTGAGCCCGCGCCTGAAGAAAAAGGCGGAATTGCAGGATTATTTAATCAAGCAAAAACTTATATGACGAATTCACTGGGATTAAAAAAACCGACTAATGGTAATAATAAAAATGGTAAAGGCGGAAGCGGTCTTGACCCTAATAAGTTTAAGCCGCGTGGGCTTGCCAGTAAGCGAAGTATCGGTACAAAAAATCAGGATATCTGGAAAATGTCGAATGATTGCATGTATGCGGTAACCTGTCCGAGAAATAACAACAACTTTTTGGAAGTGCCATTAAAACAAAAGTAGTTTCTTAAATTAAGTTATGAAGAAATTGAACAGCTTCATTTTTTTGGTGAGTGTTAACAAAAAAATGCAAGCTGTTTGATATTTGAAATGATTCAAGAACTTCGATGCTGTTTTTTATCAATAAAGCTTTGATTCTCAGCAAATCTTTTTCTTCTGTAGGTTTTGCAAATGTTACCGAAACCGAAGCCAGATCGGCATTTGTAATTTTAAAATAATTTTGTCTGTTTTCAAATTCTTTTAATGAATTTAAAGTTTCCAGCGGCGCCGTAAAGTAATGACTGGTCTGTTGTTTTTCTGATTTAGAAAATAAAAAATCCAATTGGCCAATTTGATTTTGGCGCAGATGCGTGTGAAAATTTTTCTGAATTTCTTCCGGAGAGTCATTTTTAAAGTTCAGCTGAAACAGCAGAGAAAACGAATTAATTGCCAAAATACATTGCGAAGAAAAAGTTGTATTATTTGAAACTGTGGTGCCGTTGGATTGGCTATTGGCAGCGGGACCCACAAATAATATGACCTGTTTTTCTTCTGCCAGCTTGACCGAGCGGTGATGCAGAACTTTGGCTCCCCAAGAGGTCATCTCCAGTAAGTGCTGATAGTTCAGTTGAGATATCGGGCGTGCGGATTTAACCAGTTTAGGATCTGCGGTATAAATGCAATCCACATCTTTTAATATTTCACAGCAGTCGGCTTTTAAATATCCGGCCATGGCCACGGCGGATATATCCGAACCGCCTCTGCCTAAAGTGGTAATCTCTTTTGTGTTCAGCGACACGCCTTGAAAACCGGCTAAAATCACAACTTTATTTTCTTTCAGGGCTTCTACTACACGAAAAGCTTTTACATCAATGATATTTGCGGAGACATGAGAGTCGTCTGTAATAATTCCCGCTTGGCTTCCTGTGAAGCTGATAGCGGAGCAACCTAAATCGTTGAGGGCCATGCTGAGCAGAGACATACTGATTCGTTCGCCGACCGTTAAGAGCATATCGAGTTCGCGCAACGAAGGTCGACTTGAAACCTGCTGAGCCAATTCAATGAGCTGATTGGTTGTTTGTCCCATCGCGCTGACAATAACGACAATTTTAGAACCTGATTTATGGAGATCAAAAATTCTTTTTGCCACCTGTTTGATCTTATCTGGATCAGCCAGTGTGGCACCGCCATATTTTTGAACTATTAGTTTTGAATTCGACATGCAGGTATCAGTCTATCGCAGTTTTTTTGTTTTGATCACGAAAATACTGTTTTGCAACGCCTAGCGATCCTAAAGGTATGCGGATATGGTGACCTTCAATTTGTTTAGGCACATATCCGAGCACCAATTCTGAATTGAGATCCTTCATGGCATTACGTGTGATATTGAGATAGTCGGCCAGATTTTCCAGATCCGTGCCGCTGGGGGCCCATACCACTTCGTACTGCAGTGGATACTGAGCATCGATATCGCGGAACCCATAGAGATTGGGTGCCTTTGCGATCATGAGAGCAGCCAATATCTTTGGAACATAGTCCTGAGTTTCCTGGGGGAGAGCTTTGTATTTTACAAGTTCCCAGTAGTCGTGGGTGCCGTATTTTTTAATTTGTCTTCTGAGTCCGTTTTCACCCATGTTGTAGCTGGCAGCAACCAGATACCAAGAGCCGAATTCCTGTTTTAAATCTTTGAGGTATCGAATTGCAGCCTGAGTGCTTTTCTTGATATCGCGCCGCTCATCCAGCCACCAATATTTTTTAAGGCCATAGCCTTTGCCAGTGGATTCGATAAATTGCCATGGTCCCACGGCGTTGGCCGAACTTACTGCGCTCGAAGAGAAGCCGCTTTCAATCATAACCATATAGGCTAAATCCGTAGGCAATCCGGCTTTTTTTAATTCAGCCTGCAGCAGGGGCATATACTTTGTGGATTTCTCAAGCCAGTTTCGGAAAAAAGTTTTCCCGCGAGTCTGAAAAAAAGAAATCCAGATAGCAACTTTTTTATTATAAGTTACAGGTAGATCGAAAATAAAATGATCGGTTTGGTTTGTCTGTCTTTTTTCCAGTAACTTTAATTTTTGCTTGAGGGTTAAGGCGTTTTTATCAGAGGCGGAGGCCAGAGGTGGGGAGGCTGTGATAGCAGAAGCAAAAGTTTTTACCGGAAAACTTATCGAACAATATAAAAGGAGTAAAATTAAAAAACTCTTCATGTAGGTTGAGTTAGTATCGCAAACAAATACACTTTTGGTCGAGAGGACATTTTTGACAGTCGAGTTGGAAACCACGACAAATTAATGACAGGTCTTAGACTGAAGTCCAGCACTGATTTTACCTTATCGGGCGTCTATTGCAATTCATAAAGTCTAGATTGTTTTTGTTGTACAAAGAGCCAGTCGAGGTCGGGGTGGCACTTGGGTTGCT
>JAYTFA010000354.1:0-1547 GCA_043734765.1 Pseudobdellovibrio sp.
TTGTCCCGCTTTTTTGTTAATCAGACTTTTGACGCAATAATTTAGGAGATGTTTTAATTCAGAAACTCTTTCTAAAATAAGCTGAGAAAGAGGTTCTAAATGAGCACCGACACCCAGGATAAACCACGCCGCAAGTTTTCGCCAGACCAGAAATTTAAAATCATCAAAGAGCAAATGACGACGAGGACCTCAGTTTCTGATATTTGCAAAAAATATGATATTAGCGCCGGAAATTTCTACAAATGGCAGGAAAAGTTTTTAAAAGGCGCACTTGAAAACTTCAAAAAATCTGAAGAAGGCGCTACAAAGGCTGAGCTTCGAAAAATTGCTGAGCAGGAGCAAAAAATCTTAAAAATGCAGGCGGCCATTACTGAGATTATTCAAGAAAATATTGAGCTAAAAAAAAGTCTTGGGGAATAGTCAGGATTGGCGTTGTAAATCCAATTCTTCGATTAGAAATCATAACTGATATTGAGCGACTAAAGGCTGAGTTTGATTTTTTAAATTTAACTCAGCTTTTAAGTTTTTATGAAATCCGAAAATCAACGTATCATGGGTGGGTTAGCTTCCCAGAAGCTGTGCCCAGAAAAATAATTACAGACAATATTGCCTCTGTCAGGCAGGATGAGGTGGATGCCGTTTTGAGGCACCGGGACTTATACTCTGACATTGGCTACAGAAAATTTTGTTGGCAGATGGTTGATGAAAACGTTGCGCATTTATCAGAGTCAAAAGTCTATGATATTTTGTCTGAACACAATCGCCTTCAAGGCTGGAATAAAGTCGACAACGGTGACACCAAAAAAGAGTACCAACACAAGCCCAAACATGTGCATCACCACTGGCATACGGACATTGCGTATATCAAAATTAATGGAATTTTTTACTTTTTAATTATGATGTTGGATGGGTACTCGAGGTACATGCTGGACTGGGAGCTGATGAGCGATATGCTTGGCAGTAGCGTTGAAAACTTTGTTCAGGGCGTGAAAGATAAGTACCCCTTTGCAAAGCCCAAGCTAATTAACGATAACGGCAGCCAATTTATCAGCCATGAGTTCAAAAAATTACTTCACCGGCTTGAGATCCAGCAAGTTTTTACGAGACGTAATCATCCACAAACAAATGGAAAGATCGAGCGCCTTAATGGCACTGTCAAACAGGAAGCCATACGACCTAACAGCCCCCAGTCATATCAAGAAGCCTGGGACGTATTAAACGACTACAGCTACCAATACAATTACCAGAGGCTGCATGCCGGGATAAAATATCTTCGTCCTGCTGATATGTATTTTGGTCGAGGCCAGCAAGTTTTAACGGAGCGAAGAATAAAAATTGAATCTGCCAGAAAATATAGAAAACAAAAAAATCTTGAAGAAAGAGTGAAAACTATGCACTAAATTATCTTAAAAATTAACTCAAAAAGTCCGAACTAAAAAAAGCTAGACAAACGTTCTATCGTACTTCTTATCCTTTCAACCAATCCTTTTTCATCAATTTCATGCTTTATTAGTTCGTAAGTTTGTTTAGCTAAATTTTCTTTTGGA
>JAYTFA010000355.1:0-2344 GCA_043734765.1 Pseudobdellovibrio sp.
TCAGGCTAAAATTCTGGAAGAAGACACAAATGATATGGTTCTATTAATTAACAGTCATCTAAAAGATCTTGAAAAAAAGAACTATGAGGCTATTGCTAAGGGCTTAAAACGCTCAATGGAAGAAGTCATTGAAATCTGTAAAATTATCTACGCTATGGAGCCAAAGCCGGGCCGTAGTTATTCCGGAAATGACATCCAGTATGTGACCCCGGATGTTTACGTTTACAAGGTAGGCGATGACTATGTCGTTTCATTAAATGAAGATGGACTGCCAAAGTTGAAAATTTCAAATTATTATAAAAACATGCTTAAGGGCGGCGCAAATCCTACCGGGGATCAAAAAGCTACCGAGTATATTCAGGAAAAATTAAAATCTGCGGTTTGGTTAATTAAATCCATTCATCAAAGACAGAGAACTATTTTTAAAGTTACGGACAGTATAGTAAAACACCAACGTGAATTTTTTGAAAAAGGCGCGGGCTTCTTAAAGCCAATGGTTTTAAGGGATATAGCAAACGATATCGGCATGCACGAGTCCACGGTCAGTCGTGTTACGACATCAAAATATGTGCATACACCTCAGGGTATTTATGAACTGAAGTATTTCTTCAACTCGGGGATCAGTTCATCCCATGGCGGAGAAGATCTTGCATCAGAATCCGTTAAGCTTAAATTAAAAGAACTGGTGTCTAAAGAAGATCCTAAAAAACCTTTATCAGATCAAAAGCTGGTTGATTTATTAAAAAAAGAAGGTATTGATATAGCTCGACGAACAGTGGCAAAATACCGCGACGTCTTGAGAATTTTACCTTCAAGTCAGCGTAAAAAATATTTTTAGATCGTTTTTTAGAAAGCAATTTATCCATGAATTATAAATCCCTAATCTATGATGTTCCTGATTTTCCTATAAAGGGTGTGCTTTTCAGAGATGTGTCGCCTTTGTTGCAGAACCCCGATGCATTTTCGGCTGTTGCACACGATTTTTCAAAATTGATTGATATTGATAATGTTGATATTTTTGTCGGCATTGAATCACGAGGCTTTATTTTTGCTGCTCAAATGGCGGCTAAATTTAACAAAGGTTTTGTGCCTCTGCGAAAAGCGGGCAAGTTGCCGCCACCTGTTTTACAGAAGGCCTACAAGCTTGAATACGGCGAAGCTGTGCTTGAGATTGCTCCTGCACTTAAAAGCGCTAAGGTAGTGATTTGTGACGACGTATTGGCAACCGGCGGAACATTAAAGGCCTCACTGGAATTGTGCCAGACGGCCGGATATCATGTTGAAGATATTCTGGTCTTAATTAACTTAACATTCCTAAATCAAATGAAATTTAGAGATCAAACTATTAAGTCTTTAATTCAGTACTGAAAACAACTAAAAGTAAAATTTTTTTAATATAACAATCTGAAACGTTAGTCCGGTCGCGTAAATCGATTGACTCAAATTGAGATGATTTTTTTCTAAATAATCTCACATTCTAATTTGTCTAACTCATCTTTGGTCTAGTTGTTGCCGATATATTACCTACAGCAACTCAATCAAGGGTTCTAAGACGACAGGCATTCCAGCAAATGCCTAAGGAGCTATTAATGAAATCGAATTTCACATTCAAACATCTAGATTACTCTGATTCTCTTGTGGATTATACGAACTCTAAGCTAGATGAAATTGGGCAATTTTTGTTGAAGGACGGGCGAAGCAATGTCTTCTATTCAAAAACTCAGCACGAATTTGTTGTGGAAGTATCGATTAACACTAAACAGAAGTTTTTTAAAGCAACGGCCGCAGCGCCGGATGTTTATGTAGCCGTGGATTTACTTGTGGATAAGCTGGAAAAACAATTTTTAAAAGTTAAAGAAATTTATGTGGATCACAAGAAGTTTCATTTATCCAAAGAAGGCAAACTTCGCGATTACAACAGCCAGTTTGAATTTCAACCGAAGTGGAAAAAGGTCGGTTGATATTCCGGCCCATCTCCAGTGATAAGCAGCGGGATTATGGTATTGCGCTCTGGCCCGCTTCGAGCACAATGCCTGGTCCTTGTCTGTGGTAGTTCGAGTATTTTTTATTGTTAGCATTTTTTAATCTCAAAATTGATTCGTTTATATAATCTGTTATTTCCTTCGAAAAAGTCTGTTCATTGTAACTTCTTGCAGGGTGGCCAAATTTAGTTTTGGTCGGTCTCCAGCCCTGGTTGTAGGAAAGCTCGGTGCTGCTGTTAACCTGGGTCGTCGAACCAAGTTCCTGGTCCAGAGCATCTAATTCCTTTTCAGTGGCACTTCCGAGATAGAGCATGCCTTCTTCAGCCGTCATATTTTTTCTCTTAAAATGGTTGGCAATAGCG
>JAYTFA010000356.1:0-11665 GCA_043734765.1 Pseudobdellovibrio sp.
TTAAGTTTACTTCCGCTAGTTCTGCTGCATTTTTGTATTCAAAAAGCGGCAAAATTAATTCAAACAGTTCGCCACTAGAGTAAGCTAGAAACGTCATGCAGAAGCCCAGAAAGCCGATATTAAAAAAAGTTGTAATAGAGATGGCACACAAAATAAAAAGTAAAAAGTAAATATTAAATAAACAGTAGGATACAACCGTAACTAAAGTGATAAGCGGTATGAGCCGGTAAAATCTTAATCCGTTTTTAAAATTGATTTTTTGCACGGGGATCTGAATTCGACCGAGAGTGAACATTTTGTAAAACCAACGGACCAGGCTGAGATTCTGCCAGTGAAGGACCTGTGCTGACGGCAAGAAGATAAATCGGTAATCCATATTATAAGCGCGATGAGTAAAATCGAGATCTTCACCGCACTTATTTAAGGCTGAAGAAAAACCGCCGATTTTAAGAGCAATATTTTTATTAAGCAGCACATGACAAGCGGGAAGGTGGTCTACCGCAACCAAATTTGAATGATTCTGAATCTGGAAACAAAACGGAATCAACTTCGAGAGCTTCGACATAAAATCAAACGTACGCTGCAGAAAATGATTATTGGATCGATGAGTGACTGTACCGCCAAAACCTGCGTACTTCAAATTTACATCATTGGTGATTTCAGTATTGGCCAGATGAATCAGTTGTTTAAGATTCCCGTGGAGAATATCAATATCCGGATCAGTAAGATAAATGTACTCGTTTGAGGATTTCTCCAGAATGAGCTGCCTTGCAAAACCCAAATTATTGCTTGGATTTTCAAAACAGAGAGCATTTTCAATATGATTTTTAAGCCATGTGCTGATCCATTTTCTTATCTCAGCCTGTTCATGGTTTAAGATAAAAATCCATTCTACAGTGTAGTCTTTCAGTTCTAACTTGAGTTTAGGTATCAAACTCTGAATTTCAGTTACTTCATCATAAACTACGATGCCGCAGGTGAGTGACTGTATCATCGATCTTGCTTGCCTCGCCCCATAGTGCTTTCAGAAGTGATTGTTTCGCGGACGACCACCACTTTGATATGTCCCGGATATTGCATTTCATCTTCTATGGTTTTGGCAATTTGCTGGGAGATTTTAATAGCCCCCATGTCATCGACAACTTTTGAATTAACTAAAACTCTGCATTCGCGGCCGCCGTTCAGCACAAAAACATCTGTTACACCGTTAAATCTTTTAGATATTTCCTGAAGTCCGGATACTTTCTGCGTGTAAGTTTCCACAGTGCTTCGCCGGGCGCCGGGGCGTCCTCCTGAAATGGCATCAGCAGCTATAACGATAAAATCCATATCGTGAGTTGGTGGCACATCATGGTGATGGGCGCGTACAGCATAAATAACTTCTTCAGCCTCATTGCGAGTGGAAATAAAATCTGCGCCAATGACAGCGTGACTTCCGTCCAACTCATGATCCAGGGCTTTGCCTAAGTCATGGAGCATACCGGCTCTTCGGGTTTTTTTGCCTTCAAGCCCAAGCTCAGACGCCAAAAGGCCCGCAAACCATCCCACTTCGGCACAATGAAAATACTGATTTTGGGTGTAAGAGTAGCGAAATCTCAATGAACCCATAACTTGCCGAATTTCCGGATTTACATTCAGCAAGCCCAGTTCTTTACAGATGGTATCGCCATCTTTTTTAATTTGGTTTAATAATTCGGTTTTAAGATTTTCCCCAACTCGTTGTAAGTCCTGAGGATTAGGTCGTCTTCGGTGTTTTTCCATATCTCGGAAAACACGGTCAAATATTCGTCGGGTTAATTCGCGACGAACCGGATCGTAGCCGATAATCTGAATATTATCCCAGCGCTCAGGGTCCGGTACTTCATCAATATAAATATCGCATCCGCTGACTTTTTGAATCGCCTGAATATTTTCTTTTAAATTTTCACAGAAAACTTTTCGGATCTCTTCAGTTGGGAAGTAACTGGCGGAGATACCTCGTTCCGTGCTCATTTCCTTCTGAAACCGGTCAATACACAGAGCCAGAATTTTTTTAGCTTTTTGTTCCGAGAATTCTTTGGTTTCCTCTTCGAGAGTTTCAGCAGCTTTGTTGAAGTCGCTGGTAGCCTGTTCGATCAGTTTGGTTTTTATTTCGGCCACAACCTCTGCAATTTCGAGCTGCGTTTTGGTTTTCAGATTGCTCTTTAACGTCTCTTCGGATTCTTTCTGAATATTTACGATTTTGCTAATTTCATTTTGTTTTGAAGTGAGCTTAATGGAGTTATCCCGAAGTTCAGTTTCTTTCAGCATCAACGAGGCGCGAAGAGTTTTATACTTTTCTTCATTTAAAACTTTTTTATCATTAACTCTGGTCTCAAGTTCTTCGCACTTTTGTTCCATTGCCAAATGCGCTTCTTCAACTTCGGCCCAGGCTTCAAGTTCAATTTCCTGAATGCGCTCTTTCCGCTCGTTAGCTTCGGTATTGAATTGTTCCTGTGCTTCTTTTATAAGTTCAGCAGCTTCTTCTTTGGCTTCATTGAGAATTTGTTGGCGAACAAGATAAAATAATAAATACGCTAAACCGGCTCCTGCCGAAATACCTATGACTAAATAAATAAGAATTTGAGAAACATCCATTTCATTAGTCTATAATTTAGGTGTTAACGACACAACAAAGCCTTTTAAAAACGAGATGCGTTATGGCGTGCAATTAAATCTTTAATCCGCGATAAAAAACATATGAAATATTTAAATGTGTTTATTAAATGGCTTTCCGGTTTTGCAATTCTTGCGGTATTGGTCTGGGTTTTTGTAGTTAATTACTCCTTTGTTTTTAAAAAAAGGGTTATTGGCGAGGTAGTTGCCGTTGAAAAAGCCATTGTGCCGATGGCCGTCGTCGGTAACAGTACACAGGCACCTCTGAATCCCCAGGTATTTTCAATATCCATCGGTATCAAAGACCGCTTTTCGGGTGAAATTTTTATGGCCTCCAGCGAAGACAGGCAGTGGGCGGCTGTTAGCACCGGAAATTGTGTCATTGCAGCTTATTTTCCTTATCCGCCATGGATGCTCGAAAAGGGCAATACAAGCCATAATGCGCGACTCTTAAGAAATTTTACTAATTGTGAGCAGCTTCCAAAGCAAAGCTGGTTTGACTCTTTTAAATTTTTCTTTTTAATGAATTAGCGGATAATAGAAACGATTGAAGAGCTGGATTTAAATGCATAGCTTCGTGTAGCGTTTGATTTTTGCTGAATCATGTACGCGATGATTAAAACCAGAAATATCAAAAACCAATTTTTCATTTGCATATAAAACAGCATTTTAACCTTTATTTCTTAGAGTTTTTTAAACTTATAAAATAGGCATCACAATAATCGTAACCACTTTTTAAACTCAGTAATACACTGAGCCAAAGAAGTCCATAGCCTATTTGTTTATTGGGGAAACTAGGGTGTAAATCATTCAGTAAAAGCAGTGGAATTGCGATCATTTGCAGAGCGGCCTTCCATTTGCCTGTAGATTGGGCATCTATAACAACTCCATCCGCGGCGGCCGCAGCTCGGACTCCTCCGATAATTGTATCACGGGCAATAAAAAGAATGATCATCCATGGATCAACAATATTCCGCTGAAGCAGCAAAATCAAAACGCTGGTGACTAATATTTTATCAGCGACCGGATCTAAAAATTTACCTAAATTGGAAACTGCATTTAATTTCCGTGCGTAATAGCCATCATAATAGTCCGTGATGGATGCAACAATAAACGTGAGTGCGGACAAGCAACGACCGAGATCAGAATCCAAATATAAAAACAGAGCCGTAGGAACGACTAATACAATACGTGATAAGGTTAAATAGAGTGGTAATTTACTCATGCAACTCATTAAGTGTTGTTTGATTGCAGACGGTCTGTCAAGATTAAGAAATTGTGTGGAGTTACCAAAGACATGTACATGTTTATGAAACGGATTTGATGGGTATTGTACATCATTCAAATTATCTTCGTTTTTGCGAAGAAGCTCGCGTTGATTGGTGTAAAAAAAAAGGTTTGCTCGATTCAGAGGATAAGGTTTTCAGTTTAGCCGTTCTTGAAACCAGAGTTAAACACGTTAAGCCTGCAAAATATTCAGATGTTGTACGTTTTGCAATGCAGGTAAAAACTGAAGGCGTGCGGATGTTCTTTCAGTACAAACTATCAGTCGGCAATCACATTGTTTGTTTAGTTGAAACGGTACATTGCAATTTAGATAAAAATTTAAAGGTACAACGATTAGGTTCGGATTTAATTAAGATGTTGGAGAAGGAAATATGGACAGAAACCTGGCTTTAGAATTTGTAAGAATAACGGAAGCGGCAGCGTTGGCTTCTGCAAAGTGGATGGGTCGCGGAGACGAAAAAGCAGCTGATCAGGCGGCCGTGGACGCTATGAGAAAAGCCTTCGATACTGTCGGTATTAACGGAACAGTCGTCATTGGTGAAGGTGAGCGCGATGAGGCCCCAATGCTTTATATCGGCGAGAAGGTAGGCTTCAGAAAAGAAGATTCACCGGAAATTGACATTGCTTTAGATCCTTTAGAAGGAACAACGATTTGTGCAAATGGCGGCGTGGGCGCTATTTCTGTTATTGCCTGTGCGGAAAAAGGCGGATTCCTGCATGCTCCCGACACTTACATGGAAAAAATAGCAGCAGGCCCTGCTGCTAAAGGTGTCATTGATCTTGATTTGACTCCCAGAGAAAATGTTTATCGCGTGGCCGAGGCCAATAAAAAACTTGTAGGCGATATGACCGTGGTGATTTTAGATCGTCCGCGCCATGCGGATTTAATTGCGGAAGTACGTAAAACCGGAGCCCGAATTCATTTGATCGGAGACGGGGATGTTTCTGCCGCCGTGGCAGCAGGCTGGGCTGATTCCGGAATCGATTTACTGATTGGAACTGGCGGAGCCCCGGAAGGCGTAATTTCTGCTGCGGCCATGCGCTGTATGGGCGGTGATTTTCAAGGTCGACTCAAATTCAGAAACGAAGAAGAAAAACAACGGGCACTTAAAATGGGTGTTAAAGATTTAAATAAAAAATATAAACTTGAAGATCTGGCCTCGGGACATGTGGTTTTCTGCGCCACAGGTATCACCGATGGTCCGCTGCTAAAAGGTGTTAAACTTCTGGCCGGCGGGCGCGCTCGCACTCAGTCGATAGTGATGAGATCGCAAACAGGCACCATTAGAAACATCGAAGCCTTTCACAATTTTTCGTTAAAAAAGGCTTTGAGCTAGTTCCAATGGAAGTAATTTGTTTCAATTGTCGTAAGATTAATACCTCGCAGGGCAAGATCGGCTTCAGAGATGAATGTATGGAGTGCCGATCGGATATGCATGTGTGCAAAAACTGTGAGTTTTATGATATTAAAGCTTATAATGAATGCCGCGAGACCAGTGCGGATGTAGTACGTGAAAAAGAGCGGGTTAATTTCTGCGATTTTTTTTCATCTGCAAAAAAAGGCACAGGTCCGGTAGATGAAAAGGCCCGCTTGAAGGCCGCCGCAGACTCATTATTCAAAAAATAGTTATTTCAAGATAAAACAAAACGAAAGGGAGCAACAACATGGCATCGGCGCACACAGAAGAAGTTTTCAATTGTACGGTTGAGGAGTTTTTTAAAATAGTTACAGATTACGAAAAGTATCCTGAATTTTTAACTGAGGTTAAATCAGTGAAAATTTTAAAAAACGGCGGTAGCGTTAAAGAAATGGAATACCATGTTTCATTGATTAAGACTTTTAAATATAAGTTGAAGGCGACTGAAGTTTTAAATAAAAGCGTTAATTTTGAGTTCATAGGCGGCGATGTTTTTAAAACTATGAAAGGCTTTTGGCAGCTTCAGGACAAAAACGGAAAATGTGCCGTCGAGTACAAAGTTGAGGCTACATTCGGTATGCTGGTGCCGGAGTCCATTGCAAAACCCTTAGTCAGCGCTAATTTACCGATGATGATTACCAATTTTAAAAAAAGAATAAAAGAAGTATATGGCAAATGAAAAAAAAGACCCCAAGTCAGGTGAATCCTCGTCAACAACCGAAAGATTAGGCGACGCCATTAAGAAAATCATTTCTTCAGGGTCCGCATCCGAAATTTCAAAGGAAATTATCGCTACCGTCATGGGGCAGGCTCTGAAAGCTAAAGATGATATTACTTTGAAAGTTTCTAATGAAATGATCGGATTGATTCACAAAATAGATTTTGTAAATGAATTTTCCAAGTTTGCTGAAACCCATAAATTCAAAGTGTCGGCAGAAATTGAAATTCTGAAGAAAGATAACACTCCCAAATAATGAGCGAAGTTTGGACCGCTTTTGAGCATCATATTTGGAAGAATTTAAAAGAATCCGGCTTGGATTTACACGATAATTTTATTTTGGCTGTTTCAGGCGGTCTTGATTCAATGGCATTGCTCGAGGTTTTTCTGAAGTTGAAGCCAAAGGCAAAACTCAAAGTTGCTTATTTTCATCATGGCCCTTCAGAAGATAAAATACTGATTGAATATCGCGATCGGGCTCGGGATTTTCTAAAACATAAGATTTCCGGATTGAAAAATGAAAACATAAGTTTTTTTACGGAAGAAAGTCAGGAACGTTTAGCTACTGAAAATGAAATGCGCAACTCCAGATGGCAGTTTTTAAAAAGTTTAATGAGCTCAGATGAGGTATTGGTTACAGCCCATCACTTGGACGATCGGCTTGAGACTTTGCTGCTTAAAATGATCAGAGGCACTTCGATTGATGGATTTTTATCATTTAAAATGTGGAATCAGGAAATTTTCAGACCTTTTTTGGAAACTTCAAAAACTGATATTTTAAGTTACTCTCAAAAACAAGGAGTTGATTGGATAGAGGATCCATCAAACAAAGATGAGCATTATTTGCGGAACTGGATCCGGGAAAAGTGGCTTAAAGACCTGGACGCAAAGGTTATTTCAGGCCGGGAAAATCTGGCCAAATCTCTTTATAAAATCGGGCAGTACTCAAGCGAAAACCAGACTTTAGAGCTTGTTTGTGACCCTAGATCAGAATCAATCGTTTTAAGCCGACAATGGTACGTGTCATTGTCCAAAGCGGATCAATTGAGAAGCCTCGCTTTGTTCCTAAAAAAGCATCAGATATACACTTTTACTTCTGGGCAACTCGAGGAAATCAGAAAAAGACTCGACAAAAATCAAAAAGATATCACATTTGAATTACTTGGAAAAAAATGGGTTATTAAAGCATCACAGATTATGCTACAATAAGCTCTATTCTCAGTCTCACGAAAGGGGCTTAATTTGAAAGCCAATCAAAAAACGTTTGCACTCTGGTTCGCATTAATTGTTCTCACTATTTTTATGTTCAGGGCATGGGATGTAAAACATCAGAAATCAATTCCTGATTTTAACTACTCCAAATTTCTGAGGGCTGCTGAATTACATGAAATCGTTGACGATAAAGTAGTCTTTATTCAGGATCGCGGCGAGGTTCGCGGTGAAATTAAAGCAGAATTCGAAAAAAAATACGGTGGAACTCAGTTTCAGGTGCCGGGGAATATTTCCGACAAAGGCTACGAAGAAATGCAGAAATTCGGTATTACTCCGAATTATGAAACAGCTCAGTCGGATGGAATGCTGTCTTCCATCCTGATCAATTGGCTCCCGCTGTTATTAATAGTAGGTATGTTTATTTTCATCATGCGCCAGATTCAGGTTGGCGGCGGTAAAGCCATGTCCTTCGGTAAGTCACGCGCAAGATTAGTTGAAAATAAAAATCGCGTCACATTTAAAGATGTTGCCGGTGTTGATGAAGCTAAAGATGATTTACAGGAAATCGTTCACTTTTTGAAAGATCCAAAAAAATACACAAAGCTCGGCGGACGCATCCCAAAGGGTGTGCTGTTAGTCGGACCTCCGGGAACAGGTAAAACCTTACTTGCCCGAGCTGTTGCCGGTGAAGCCGGTGTTCCGTTCTTTACGATTTCAGGTTCTGACTTTGTTGAAATGTTTGTAGGGGTCGGCGCAAGCCGTGTCCGAGATTTATTTGAGCAAGGAAAAAAGAGCGCTCCATGTTTGATTTTTATTGATGAGATCGATGCGGTAGGAAGACATCGTGGAGCCGGAATGGGCGGCGGTCATGATGAGCGTGAACAAACTCTGAATCAGCTCCTCGTTGAAATGGATGGTTTTGAATCAACTGAAGGTGTTATCCTCATCGCAGCGACGAATAGACCAGACGTGCTGGACCCTGCTCTTTTAAGACCGGGCCGTTTTGATCGACGTGTAGTTGTCGGTAAGCCTGACTTAAAAGGTCGGGAACATATTTTAAATGTTCATATGAAAAAAACTCCATTGGGTCCCGATGTTGAAGTGAACAAAATTGCTCGTGGTACACCAGGGATGTCAGGTGCTGATTTAGAGAATTTAGTTAATGAGGCTGCATTGGTTGCAGCCCGTACGGATAAAAAATACCTTGAGATGGAAGATTTTGAAAAAGCAAAAGACAAAGTGATTATGGGTTCTGAAAGAAAATCCATGGTTATCAGCGAAGAAGATCGAAAAACCACAGCTTATCATGAAGCTGGGCATACCCTCGTGGGCAAATTGCTTCCGGGATTAGATCCTATTCATAAAGTTACTATTATCCCGAGAGGTATGGCTTTGGGGCTAACTCAGACTCTCCCTGAAAAAGATGCTTTGAGTTTTTCAAAACTACAGGCTGAGAACTGGATTGCTTTTGCCTTCGGCGGAAGAGCAGCTGAAGAGCTGATCTTTAAAGACTTTACAACCGGCGCGGCTAACGACATCGAACGGGCTACCTCGCTGGCTCGTAAAATGGTTTGCGAGTGGGGAATGAGCCCGCTTGGACCACTGGCCTACGAAAAAACCGACGGCCCGGTATTCCAAGGTATGGGTTACGGACAAAAATCTAAAGATTATTCTGAATCCAAGGCTCAGGAGATTGATGCTGAGATTTCCAGAATTATTAATGAAGGTTATAAAAAAGCAATGGATTGTATTGTTGCCAATCGGGATGCGCTGGAAAGAATTACTCTTGCACTGCTTGAGTATGAAACTATCGACGGCCATGAAGTTGATGTTTTAACCAAAGGGGCGGCAGTTTCTGAAATTCAAAAAATCAGAATTAACAGAAAAAGCGGCGGCATTGATTCTTTATCAAGTAATGATAAATCCACTGATGCTGAAACTTTATCGAATAGAAAACCTGCCCCTGCAACATGAATGTAGTGACTAACCTCATTGAGAATTTGTCTTTTGTCCTGTCGCATTTACGCTGGCAGGATATTGTTGATATTGTTCTCGTATGGTTGATTGTCTACAGAGCGCTCATTTTAATTAAGAGAACCGGAACCATCCAGATGTTATCCGGGTTGGGGATTCTCGCAATTTCATTTGTGCTGAGTCAATGGTTGGAATTACATGCATTAAACTGGATCCTAGAAAAATTCTTTTCAAATCTTTTTGTTATTATTGTGGTTTTATTTCAGGGTGAAATTCGACGGGCATTGGCCCAGATCGGAAGTCATCCGCTCTTCACCGGAATTTCATCGGTTATGGAAACGCATCTCATTGAGGAAATCGCTAAGGGTGTGATTTCAATTGCTCAAAAAGGGTATGGGGCGCTTATCGTCATCGAAAAAGATATTCTGGTGGATTATCATATTGAAATGGGAACGGAACTTGATTCTAAAATATCCGCAGAGGTCATAGAATCGATATTTCAACCTCAGGCTCCCATGCATGATGGAGCTATTTTGATACGAGCCGGTAAAATTGTTTCAGCCGGATGTTTTTTACCATTAAGTAAAAATCCTGCAATTGATAAAAATCTCGGCACGCGCCATCGTGCAGCGATTGGATTAACCGAAGAAACCGATGCCCTAGTCTTAGTGGTTTCTGAAGAGACCAAATCCATCAGTATAGTTAATTCCGGTCACATGAGCCCGAATGTGGAGTTGTCTGAAGTGCGCCAGGCCCTTTATGAGGCCTATGGTTTTAAGTACAAGGCCTATCATCCCGAGGTGAACTCGTGAAGCATTATACAAAGCCGGAAAATATTGAAAGAATAAAAACAAGCATCACTGATAATTTATCTTATAAAGTTGTTGCATTATTTATTGCGTTGATTTTATGGCTGTCAATTTTGAATAAGCGTGATTTCATCGTTACAAAAGATGTAGATATAGATTTTATTACAGCAGAAAACGTTGTTATTGCAGGGCAATCCAATGCGCAGCTTAAAGTTAAAGTTTCCGGGCCTCAGCCTGCATTGAAAAAGTACAGGGAATCTTCGCAGGTTTTAGCATTTGATCTCTCTGATAAGGCTGAAGGTTTTTATGATATTGATATGAATGCTTCAAAGATTGAAGTTCCCCCTGGAATAAAAATTATTGGAATTAAACCCAACACAATTCGAGTTGAAATAGTTCAAAAAAATAAAGAAAGTAAATAATAGAATTATGACCACGCCAAAATCTAATAAATTATTCGGAACCGACGGCATCAGAGGAACTTCAAATCAATACCCAATGACTCCTGAGGTTGTGGTTAAAATCGGCCAGGCCATAGGTTATTTGATCAGAAAAAAAATTATTTCTTCGCCTTCGCAGGCCAACAAAGTTGTTATCGGAAAAGACACCCGGTTGTCGGGTTATATGATTGAGCAGGCCTTATCCAGCGGCTTAAACTCCATGGGTATTTATGTTCAACTGGTGGGGCCACTTCCAACCCCGGGTATCGGTTATCTGACCCGTACGATGAGAGCGGCGGCGGGAGTTGTCATTTCAGCCTCACACAATGCCTATCAGGATAATGGTATTAAGATATTCGGACCAGACGGTTTTAAATTAGACGATAAATTAGAAAAAGAAATTGAAGATTTAGTGGCCGATGAAAATTTATCAAAGTTTTTGCCGCCATCAAAGGAAATCGGAAGAACAAGACGTATCGAAGATGCTCAGGGCCGGTACATTGTTTATGCAAAAAGCGCTTTCCCGTTAGAATACACGCTTGATAGTCTGAGAATAGTTTTGGATACCGCGCATGGGGCCGCTTATAAGGTGGCGCCTGCAATTTTTGAAGAGCTCGGCGCGGAAGTCATCCATGTGGGCAATCAACCTAATGGAACTAATATCAATGATAAAGTAGGTGCCTTGCATCCGAGCTTAATTTCTCAGGCTGTTGTGCAGTATCGCGCCGATGTCGGAATCGGACTGGATGGCGATGCGGATCGACTTGTTATGATAGATGAAAAAGGAAAGCTAATTAATGGGGACCATATTTTAGCTATCTGTGCGATTCACATGAAGAATAAGAAACAATTGAGACACGATACTTTGGTAGTCACTCAGATGAGTAATTTCGGTTTAGAAAAGAAAATGAATGAGCACGGGATTAAAGTTGTGACCACAAGTGTGGGTGACAAGCATGTCGTCGATGAAATGCGTCGAGGCTCTTATAGTCTCGGAGGTGAACAATCCGGGCACATCATTTTTTTAGATCAGTCGACCACAGGTGATGGAACTGTAGCCGCTTTAAATGTTTTATCTGTTATGAAAGAGACAGGAAAAAAAATGAGCGAGCTCGCTAATATTTTTGAAGATGTTCCGCAAGTGTTGATTAATTGCCGAGTGAGAAGCCGGGT
>JAYTFA010000357.1:0-2925 GCA_043734765.1 Pseudobdellovibrio sp.
GCGGACAGCTTTGGCCCCCAGCCTTGGCCCTGCAGATGAGGAGAAACAAATAGACTTTGAAAATAGGCCGTTTCCGACAGGCGCGTGGGCCATAAATCCATTCGTAACTTGGAACCTTTGCCATGTTCCCAATTTCCAGGGGGAAATGCCAAGCGTAAACCTACGATTTCACCGGAATTCAAGTCCGTTAAAACAAATGAACAAACCTCTCCCGTAGCAGCGATAGATTTTTTTTGATATTCTGTTAATTCATCAATGGAATAATAACCGGCGCCGACTACTCGATCTGTGAATTGTTTAACCTCTTCAATATCGGTTGGCAGAAACTCTCTAATTGGCATATTTTTTCAGTCTCAGGAGATAGTTGGGTATTAGTGCAATAATGTTACCGGTCAGGCAAAATAAAATACCAAGCATAAGATAGGCGGTCAGAGGCAGATTTTCAAAGTAATGCGAAACTCCGACAGCAATAACCGGGGATACAACGCTGGTAAAGGCGGCTTTTGAAGGGCCGAAAAGCTCAATTAATTTTAAGTAGCACCCGAAAGAAATAATGGTGCCGAAAACAGTTAAATAAACAAACGAAAGCACAAACGATGAATCAAAACTGCTGATAATGAAAGATCTTTGCGTAGCAACACAGTAGAACAAAGTCAGAAGGGCGCCGTAAAGCATACCCCAGGCATTATTAGAGGTTATAGGAATTTTTTTCTGACGATTTTTCAATGAGACAAGATTTCCGGCAGATGCCGATATGGTCGCAATCAGGCTTATAAAAAAACCGATTATTGAGGTTGGGTGTAAGTCATAGTTTTTCATTTCGTTTAATGAAATAAAAGCCATGCCGATTAAACTGATGGACGCTCCCCAGAATACTTTTTTTTCTATGGGTAGATTTAAAAATAAACGTCCGCCGAACATATTAAAAAATATCAGAGAAGTAAAAGCCAGCGCTACAAGCGCCGACGGTGCCAGATGAGAGGCCCAATAGGTCAAAAGGTAATTAAGGCAAAACATGAAAAATCCCTGAGTGGCAAAACTTATGTGTTCAGCTTTTCCGAATTTGAGGGGAATTTTTTTGATCCAGGCATAGGAAAATAAAATGAAGCTGGCTGCGATAAATCTATAAAAAACAGCAGCATTGGAATCTATCGCATGAAATTGATATTGAATTGCAATCCAAGTCAGACCCCAAATAAACGAGCAAGTGAGAAAGTAGACCAAAATGATCTACTCTTCTTCATCTTCGAGTTCTTCGTCCTCGTCTAAATCATCGTCTTCTTCTTCGTCATCTTCTTCGTCATCCAGGTCTTCTGTGGCTTCAATTCGTAATAACCAACCTTCTTCATAGGGATCTTCCTGAATAACCGAAGGCTCATCAATAACGCTGGCGTTAACCTCTATTACCGTGCCTGCAACGGGCGAATAAATATTAAGTGGGCCGTCATCGGTTTCAATGATTCCGATGGCAACATCTTCTTCAACTTTTTCCTGTTCAGGAGGAAGATCAACAGATGTGATTTCGGTAATTTCAGCTAGACCTTCTTCGTTAATTCCAATTGTGATAATTCCGTCTTCTTCGCGGTACCACATGTGATGATTATAATTTTTAATATTTTCGCTCATTAATTTCTCCCTCATTCAAGAAACAAAACAGTGCTCAAAAATTAAGTAATAAATTTCCGTCAAGCCGTTTTGCAAAAAGCTTAGTTAATTCATGTATTCTAACGAAATTATTATACTCGTCAAAGCAAGTAATGGTGACGCAAACTTAAAAATTTGCGATTTCACAGAGATTTTGATACAAGACACGAACTTTCTATTCGGAAAATTATTTGCTGTCAAAAGTCAGAGGGGGATGTATGACGACAATGCGTTTTTTTGTTATCGGTTCGTGGACCGAGGGCATGCTGCATTTTCAAAAGCTCAGGCCATTTATTGTTTCTTATGAACCGGCAACGATCCAGGCCCAGGCTTTCCGCCTTCCTGTTGGTTTTCCCGTTTTAGTGGCACAAAACAATGGCAGCGAACAATGTGATCAAATTATAGGCCAATTGGTGGAGCTTAAGTATGATGCCACATTATTGGCATTAATGGATTCCTTGCACGGAGTACATTCGACAGATCCAAATAAGGGTCTTCATCAAAGATTAACTGTTAAAATCCTGAAAAGTTCGGGTGATAAGGACGATGCGCAGGTTTATTTTTTCAATCCGAAAAAATTGACTGCAAAAGCCGTTAGAATTGCCGGGGGAGTATGGCAAGAGTCGTTGGAACTCAATCCTCCTTTAACTGAACAGCTCACCGAGAAGCAAAAGTGCTACGTTTTGAAATTGGGTTCCGTAAAAGGCCGGGATATCGTGCCGATTAATGATCTGGCTTTATATCGTGAGTTGATGAAACTTGAGTTGATTGTTGATAAAGGCCGTCGATTGGCATTGAGTTCTTTAGGCAAAGAAGTTTATAACCATTTGATCTGATGGAAACAAATAGCACCTTATTTAGAGTTGTACTGCTCGAGCCCGAGATCCCGCAAAATACCGGAAATATTGGCCGCACCTGCGTTGGCACCAATTGCGAATTGCATATTATCGGGCCCACAGGTTTTGAGATTACAGATGCAAATTTAAAGCGTGCAGGCCTGGATTATTGGCAACATCTGGTTTGGTTTCAGTATAAATCTTATGACGAGTGGTATTCTAAAGTGGAAAATCCGGAACGGGTTTTTTATTTCAGCACAAAAGTAAAAAGAACATATTTTGATGTCCAATACCAAAAAGGCGATTGGCTCGTATTCGGTAAAGAAACCAAAGGTCTTCCGCCGGAAATAATAAATGCCAATTTAAGTCAGGTAGTCACAATTCCGCAACCGGGACCGGTGCGAAGTTTAAATCTGGCAACGGCTGTTGCAATTTCTATTTATGA
>JAYTFA010000358.1:0-1586 GCA_043734765.1 Pseudobdellovibrio sp.
GGCGTTATTGTTTCTTATTTTGAATGGGTTCAGGATATTATGTCTTTCTTTTGGGATGAAGCCGATGTTGATGCCAAATTAAAGGGAATAATTCTTAAAGCATTTGATAATGTTTATAAATTTAAAATAGAAAAAAAGATTGATATGAGAACAGCGGCGATGGCTGCTTCAGTCAGTCGTTTAGAAAAAGCGATGTTGTTACGCGGACTTTATCCTCGCTAATGATCAAACCATGGTTGTGGCTACCACCTAAATTGGCTCACGACCTCAGCCCCCTTGCTGTAGAACTTTATTCTTTAACTCAGGAAAATAGAACTCCAAGGTGGGGTTCTATTTTTTGGCGTAATATTGAATTTAAAAATCGTCTAGGCCTTGCGGGTGGAGTGGATAAAAATGCAAAAAATTTATATGCCTGGCAAAAGTTAGGCTGCGGTTTTATTGAAGTTGGAACAATCACACCACAAGCGCAAAACCCTAATCCCGGTAAAATTTTTGACCGAAGTATTAAAGACGGGGCTATCTGGAATAAAATGGGATTTCCCTCAGCCGGCGCCGATGAAGCGTTTTACAATCTTAGAGCCGTACGTTCAGAACTATCTGTTCCCTTATTTATTAACATCGGTAAAAATCGTACGACTTCAAATGAAAATGCGCATTCAGATTACTGCGATCTGATTGAAAAATTTCATCAGCTGGCCGATGCCTTCGTGGTTAACATCAGCAGCCCGAATACTAAAGGCCTGCGGGATTTGGCCAACAAAGAATCCCTTGAAGCTTTTTTAAAACCAATCATGTCGAAAAAAAAAGAACTGAATTGTGAGAAACCTATTTTACTGAAATTAAGCCCCGATCTGGAGCCCGACGATCTTAAAAGAGTTTTGGATGTTTCTATACAAAACCGTGTTGATGGATTTGTTCTGACGAACACAACACTTTCCCGGAATACACTTAAATCATTTTCAGTTGAGGGTGGAGTTTCCGGAAAACCCTTAGCTGCACTGTCTAAATTGTCACTTAAAACTGCAATTGAACACCTTGGGAGCGAAAAATCCGATAAATTGGTGATTTCTGTGGGCGGAGTGATGACAGAAGAGGATGTTTTTGAAAGAATATCTCTTGGAGCTGATTTAGTTGAGGTTTACACAGCCTTAGTTTTTTCAGGCCTCAATTTTTTCAGAAAGGTCGAAAAAGCTGCACATGAGTCCAAACAAACCAGCGACCGTTAATTTAAATACTCATGACTCAGCAAGACCTGTTAAACCCAGAGTTAAAAAAAATTGGATACCTGTTTCCGCTGCAATACTTATAAAAGACAATATGATCTTAGTGGGTCAAAGACCTGAAAATCACACTTTGGCCGGCCTGTGGGAATTTCCCGGCGGTAAAATTGAATTGGGAGAATCCCCAGAGCAGGCTCTGGCGCGGGAATTAGATGAAGAACTCGGAATAGAAGCCGAAGTGGGTGATCTTAAAATTGCCTGCACTCACTCATATAGCGATGTCGGAATAATAATTTTATTTTATGAGGTTTTATTCTGGAAGGGCGAACCAAAAACAAAACATCATATTAATTTAAAATGGGTAAC
>JAYTFA010000359.1:0-3647 GCA_043734765.1 Pseudobdellovibrio sp.
TTCTGCGCGTGCTGAAGACGGTTTACCATTTCAGCAGCCGTTAAAAACAAAACTGACAGTCCTTTTTGGCAGGCTGCATACCCAAGCGCCCTGGCAAGACTCATCTTGCCAGGCCCCGCCGTTCCACTAAAGCACATGCTTGGTTTTCTTATGTGTTTTGGCCATGCTAATTTCCCCACAAATGTTTTGTGTAAATTTGGTAATTTCTTCTGTTTCAAAAACCTTCGTCTTTGAAACGTTTCATTAATCACTGGGCTGCCCTTTTCGAAACAAGCCTGATTTCCCGACTAATTGTCGAAAGTGAGTACCCTGTCATTTTTGAAATTTCTCTGAGGCTCATGCCTTGTTTATAAAAATGCAGTAACAATTCGATATTTCGATTTGCCTTTGGTCGGCCCAATTTTTTGCCTTTTACATATTTGGCATACTCAAGTCCTGCAATCGTACGCTCACGAATGAGTGTTTTTTCAAATTCTGCGAGTGAGCCAAGTATCTGTGTAAACAAACGACCCGATGGTGTTGTGTAATCAATAGAGTCTTTGATGGCGACAAAGGCCACGCCCTTAGATTGAAAATCATCTAAAGTGGTGACCAACTGTCTTAATGACCTAAAGAGTCGATCCAGCTTAGTTACTGCGACACAATCAACCTGCTTGTCTTCAATCATTTTAAAAAGTCTTTGAAGCCCCTCTCGCTTATCGGTACCGCCAGATGCAAAGTCCTTTATCTCTTCGATAACAGTCCAGCCCCGAGCCTCGCAATAGCGTTTAAGTTCACTGGCCTGAATATCGGGGTTTTGATCATGGTGACTTGTTGAAACTCTGGAATAAGTTACGACTCGCATAGTTACCTCTGACTTAAACCCTAACACAATGCGAAATAAAGTATAACAAAAATTGTTATACTTTTATATTTTGTTGAATTTGATACACTAATCGAATGAAAGCACAAAAAAAAGAATCAGCAGATTATGGCCTTTTCTGTTTCAGACTATCTAAAAAAGAGCGTGACGAACTTAATGAGCTTCTTGATAAAGCTAAAATTCGACTCAATAAAGATAAGAAATCAGATGAATATGTAATTACGAAAAATGAAATCATTTTCGAGGCCATAAAAATAGGTTTAAAAAATTTAAAGAAAAATAAATGACATAACTAGGCTGTTGTAGTAGACCAATGTCTAGTCGATATTAGAGGATAATTCAGAACATGTTACTAAATTTACTAAATTATAAGATAATTACGTAAGATGACTGCAACCAATGTTTTAACAAACCCACCGGTTATAGAAGCCATTATAGATTTTGTTTTTCAAACTGAGCTTTCAGCGTCAGACTTTAGCAAGATAAATTCCTTTTTTCAATCGAGCGCCGAAAAATCTGAAAAATTTAATGGGTTTGAAGTTAAAATTCAAAATAAAGAAAATGAAATGCCATCAGTGAAAAAAGTTAATGATGGCTCAACTAGGCACTTCTTTTCATCTAGTTCGTTTGTTGTATTGGTGAAGTTAAACGGTATCACATTTAGTATGCTGAGGCCGTATAGAGGTTTTGATTATTTTTCAAATCTTGTCAAGGAAGAGTGTGGAAAATTAAAATTAAACGAGATCTGCCAAATAAAAAGAGTTGGCGTACGTTATGTTAATGTTTTTATCGCACCTGTAAAATCTGAGTACGTTAATGAGTATCTAAATTTTCTTCCAACCTGGCCAAGTGACATAAAGACGCAGCCTACTGATTTTGTCTCAAGAGTCTCATTACCTCTTCCTGACCTTTTAGCAACCTGTATATTAACGCAAACCAGCCTGCCATTAGCCGACGGTAAAAGTGTACAAGTGGCGGTCGATATTGATTTATTTAGGATTTATGCTTCAGAGCTCCAATTGGATTCGATATGGGGTGACTTAGTCAATTTAAAGGCTAAACTAAATCAGTTGTTCTTCCGAACAATTAGTAGAAAGGCTTTGGACTTATTTTTATGAGTTTTAATGAAAGTTCTTCAAGCAATACTCGACCAAATTTTGTGTTTGATTATTATTTAAATGAACAAAAATCAAATTCAAATGTATTGGAAAAACGTCAGAGTTTAATTAACGAAATTGAAGCTTTTTGGAGAGAAAATACCATTGGGTTTTCTGAAAATTTTGATGCTCCAGTTTCAAAAGAAACTTTTTTAAATGCCAAAAATTTTATTCTAATGCTTCCATTGTCTGATCTGCCTTCAGAAGTAATTGCCGTAAGCGGTAAGGGTCATATCGGGTTCGATTGGAACAATCCAGACGGAAGAACATTCACCGCTGTAATCACTGGGTCAGAAATTTATTTCGCTGCTTTGTTAAATAAAGGTCAAAGGCTTAAAGGAAGTTTAAATTTTAACTTTGTTAGTATCCCTAACCAAATTTTAGATGCAATCGGTCTTACTTTTTCTAAATGATTTCCTCTGAACACTTGCAAGATTTCGTAAAAGACACTGAAGAAATCATAAGATATATTTTTTCAAAAAATCATTATAATTCCAGTAGAGCTAAGTGGCCCGCTTTTGAACCTAAAAATTCTGAGGTATCTGTTTTCCGAACTGATGGCGTAAATGAGTTAGAAAAAATAGAAATCGGAAAATGGGTTGAAAGCGAAAGAAATAAAGGTAAAGAAGTAATTCAAACTTTAAAAGCATGGGTTGAATTTAAGGCAATTGATGTAAGAAACCTTGAGTATCCTGATTTAAATAAGATGAAACTGGATATTATTTATGAACCGAAGACTCATACTCATCATTCCAACATTAAAGATCTTTCAAAAACAAACAATGAAGATTGGCTAGAAGAAGCCAAAATTCTTGCTACCAAACTTAATATGAATCTTAAAAAAATTGGGTAGGGTCTATTTTCATTGTAGTTGAGGCAAGTAAAACTCATCTGCCTCTCTTTCTGAGAAGTTAGTCTGATCGTCTTTTTCGTATTGCCAGTTTTGTACGGCGACTGCTGCGGAAAATATCCAATGAAGTTGAATAGTTGTGATGCAGTCAGATTGGGGCAGTATAATGCCCCAATCATTATGAATTAACTAAATAAATCCACTTTATGGTGAGTCTTAAGCAGGAGCTAAATAGCATTAGTTGAAAACACTGGAAGGATCTGAAGATAATATCTATAAAGACTTAAAGCGCGGCATCTTAGATGAAGAATCGTACCACCGACAAATAGCGAGTGTACGAAGTGAACGAGCACGATTTACAAATCATTTAGAAAAAGCTTAGCTGCATATCAATGATGTAACAGGTGAAACTTATAAATCTATTCTCCAACTGGCTATTGACGCGAAATCATTATGGAAAGATCAAAGTGATGAAGAACGTGGTGGTCTCTTGAATCGGCTACTTTCCAACCAAGTCTTAGATGGCACAAATGTGCGATATGAAGACAGATGAAAATTGGCGGACACGAGTAGATGACTTTCAAACTGCGTGTCTTGAATTTGCCGCATAAACCAATGGATTTAATCTGGATTCGGTATGTAACTGCCTACTCAAAATATTCTTAGCATTTTTGAAGTTTCCTAACCTTTGCTCTTGCAAACCAAATCCGCTATAAATGCAGGATGAGTTACTTGTCTTCGCGACTGTGCTTTGGAGGGTTTGCCTTAAGAATCATTG
>JAYTFA010000360.1:0-4915 GCA_043734765.1 Pseudobdellovibrio sp.
GATAGCCTTCTATGTCTTTAGACCGGATAAATTTGTGCCGCCAGATTTTTTCAAGCTGACTATTTGCAAAGATAAGTTCGCCGGTTTTCGCGTCAGCAAACACTACTGCCATCGGGATTTGCTCAATCATCGTTTTAAGAAATGCCGTTTTTTCCTCAAGCGCCCGTACACTTTTTTCTCTTTCATCTTTTTCCGACCGAGCTTGCAATAATGCTGATTTGAGTTTTCCACACAGGGCCGCCACGGCGGCGCAATCAACAATGTACAAGAATATCTTGAAATCTTGATGCCAATTGTCTTTGATAAAGGTCATGGTCGGTGGAAGAAAGAAATAATCCGCCAATAGTGCTGATAACAAGGTCGCATACATGCCAACGGCAAAACCACCGTAGATCCCGCTGATCACGACAGCCGAGAAAAAAATCAAAAAAGGTATTTCCGCCAGAATCTGATGAGGGGTTGCAAACTTTAAAAGGAATGCACAGCCAACAACAAGAGTTGAAACAAGATAAGGCTTTAAAAATTCATAACGCCAGAAGGTCTTCAATTTCCTCACTTTGTAACCGAAAAAGCTACCTTATCTTCCATAAAGGTCTTTGTATTTTTTTACCTTAGCGGTTCTTTTTGTAAATGTCAGTCCTTTATGAAAAACCCAGGCTTCCGGTTTAACAACTGAGATGATCGAGCCACTTGGTAACGTCAAAGGCGTGGCCTCTTGCAAACTCATTTCAATATACGAAAGGGCTTGGGCATTGACGCCAGCGTTTTTAATTTCCACAACATCTTCTTTGTTCCGGGATTTGTTATCGGTTAGAAATTCAATCTCGATTTCTACATCTTCAATCTGCTTGATAAAACTCTGCACCACAGGCCTGCTTAATGACTTATTTTTAGGTTCGTAGCCATGACCTATCAGGAGCTCAGAAATTTTCTCGTTACCCGCCTTTAAAGGCTTTCGTGGAATCAAATAATCGATGTCAGTTGTACCTACCGCTCCAGAGTTAGCCTTTGATAAAATCAAATCATACAGAATCAGAGCAACACCACCACCGACAATAAGCTGATCGTTCCATGGCTTTAATATAATGGCCAGCTCTTCAATTTGATTCAGAAGCTCTTTGTTATCTAATTGCATTTTCGATGTCATTCCATGAGCAAATAGATTTAATGTAGTCCGTTTTTCTAAATAAAGTTTCGGCTTGCTCAATCCCACGAACTGGAAAATGCAAAAGATCCAGCACTGTTAAAAGTGCGTAGGGCTTGATCCAGGTTTCTCGTTGAATATTGTCGCTAAGCCTTTCGATCAGAGTTGAATAATACGGCTTAATTAAAAGAACCTCATAGCCGCGATCTAGCTCCTGAAGCTTTAACTGCTCAATGATATTAGGTAACTTATCCCAGTTTAAAATATAAAACTCTTGCAGGCGTAGATTGGTTGATTTTAATTTAAAATACTCAGCCGATGCCGTATGAAGAGCGGGAATAAGACTCAGCTTGCTATTTTTGGCATCAAAAGCTGCAAAGCCCCTAGTTTTAGTTTTTTTTATTAAGTTGTACTCTTTGACCCATGAAACCAGTAGCTGATCTGGTGACTTCAGATAGAACTTTTTATTAGTTCTAAGCCCCTTTGATGAAATAATGCCAACATACTCAAGCTGCTTTATGACCTTATGAACAAGGCCAATACTTGTACCCGTAAGCCTTGCTAACTCGTTAACTGAAAAGCCCTCTTTTGGTATTTGATCACGATAGGCTAATAGCCAGAATAAAATCAGTGACGACTTATTACTGTAAACGTCTATTTCAATGTCCAAACCCCTAATGGGTAAAATTGCAGTTCTTGCCATGCTATTCATTATAAAATGAATAGTCTTTTTTAGTGAATAGTCCTGCCTCGGCTTCCTATGCCCAAGCTTTAGTCGTTTCAGTTTGTTAAAGTTCGATATCTCTTTGGGACTACTTCTGAATTAATTCAACTACTTATCAGGTTTTATACCACCCACCGCAGTTCTGAATTCGTCTAACTGGGAACGCCAATTGCTCTCTAAAGCAGCAAAAAAATAAATTATCCGGTGACAAAATTATTAAAACACGGGATTTTCAATCTAATGATGGAAACTTCTAAAGATTTAACCGGTTATTATTATACAAAGATTGTTAAATCACTTAAGTATTTTGAATACACACACGCACGTGTTTTAAAGCTCAGCACAAAACCAACCGACCTATCAGAGCAAGAATTAGAAACTTGGGACGGCTTTGCCACTAGATTTTCAAGAACAGCTGACATCTTTCTTTCAAAATATATTAAAGCTGCCGTACAAAAAGATGATCCGGGATTTGATGGTTCGTTCAGAGATTATTTAAATCGTGCAGAAAAATTAAAATTAATTGAAGACACCCATTCGTGGCTTGAAATCCGGAGCTTAAGAAATGTGATTGTGCATGATTACAGTGATTCTGATCTGGATCTCATTTTTAAAAAAATGTTGAATCTCTCACCTTTAATATTAGACCTCCGAACGAGGGTGGCAACATGAGAATCTCACATAATGAAATTTCAAAAATTAAGAACGTTTTAAACGAATTTCAACTTTTACCCAGTTGCAAAATATTTCTCTTCGGCAGCCGTCTTTATGATTACAAAAAAGGGGGCGATATCGATTTGATTTTACTCTGCCCCGAATCAAGTTATAAAAACATACTCGATTTGAAATTCAGAATTAAATCTGAGCTTGAATTTGCATTAGATGAGCAAAGAGTGGACCTTACAGTTACCACAGAATCAATTCTGAATTCAGATCCTTTTCTTTTGAGCGTGAAGGATGAGTTAAAGGATTTGTAGCAAAAGCCCTGCCACCAAATTATTCATATCTTTCAAAAAAGGTTCGATATCCCCTTAGGACCACATCTTAATCATTACAACTACTTATCAGGCTTTTCACCAGCTACAGCAGTTCTGAATTCGTCTACTTGAGAACGCCAATTACTTACTTTTATCGAACTTCCATTTTACATCGACTCTCTTTATTCTTATACTTTAAAAATGAGCATTTTTGAATTTATCATCCGTAAAGCTATCCACGAAGACATTGAAAAAATAGCATTTATCAATGCTGAATCATGGAAAACAACTTATCAAGGAGGGCGCCTGAAAAGCAACGCCAAATTGAATGTGAGGTGTTATTTTACTCTTAATTCTAAACTGTTCCAATCCCCAGCGCATCGCTGTATTTGCGCTTGATTTTACCACCAGGGAACCTGCGTTCATGAAATTGGCCTGTGGGGAGTTATGCCTCTTTGGAAAAAAAGTTCGATAACTACTCAGAGCCACTTCTCAATTATTTCAGCACGTTACCTACGGTTCAATTTTTACTTTCAGATTTCGATTTGAGTAAAGAGGATTCGAACTTCTTTTGTTACAGAAATGAAAAAAACTAGAACTGATAACCTAAAAAATAGAATGCAACTTTAAGAGTGCTCGTGTTGATGATGAATATCTGGAAAGTGCGGGTGCTTATGAATCATTGGTAAATGAACATGGCGATGCGTATGTAGTTCGCCATTGGGATCATTTGATGAATGACTGTGCTGGTGATGTTCATCGTGTATATGCTCATGAGAGTGAGCCAATTCTTTATGTGAATGTTCATGATAGTGATCTTCACTAAGATGGAACCAGACCCCACCAGCCATTAATATAAGGGCTACAGCTAAAGGTAACGTTAACGATTCGCCTAAAAAAGTTATCGACAGGATAGAACCTATGAATGGTGCTGTTGAAAAAATCGCGCCTGTGCGAGCAGTGCCTATCGAACCAAGAGAAACAATAAATGCAACTAAGCTGATACCAATGCCAAAAAACCCCACTATACCTATTTGTAAAATTTCAAAATTAAGAACAAGTCTTTCGCCAATTAGATAGCCCAAAAATAAATTAGAACTGCCTGCGATTAACCCTTTAAATGAAGCGATCAGAAGTGGGTCTAAATGCGAAATATTTCGGGTTACATTGTTATCAATACCCCACGAAAGGCAGGCTAAAGAAATTAATAAAAAACCCAATGGTGAGTCGGTACCCGATGTTACTGTTGAATTTAGTGAAAGAGTTAAACATCCCAAGATAATAAGAATCATGCCGTAAACAATTTTTTTCTCAAAATGTTCTTTAAAAATAAACCAGGCAATCAGCGAAGTAAGCACAGCTTCCAGATTCAAAAGTAATGAGGCCGTAGAACCGCTAATATAATGAATGCCATAGGTTAAAAAAGCCGGCCCAAGGATACCTCCAAATACCGTAGCCAATGAAAACCATTTGTAGTCTTTGTTTTGCACTCTGGAAAAGGCTTTTAGAAAATCCTTTTTAAAAAGAAGAATAGCCAGCAGTCCAATTCCTGCAAAAGCATAAAGAAGCCCTGCCATGCTCTGCGGCGGCAAGTCTTTGGCTAAAAACTTTGTGGCTGGTGTAATACAACCAAAAAACAAGGCAGCAATTAAAGCTGCCTTATAGTTTTTTAGGGAAAACAAATACTTAGATTTCATTTTTTTCTTTGCGAGAGGAGATAAAAGTTACCCCGGCAATAATCTTATTTGCCATCAAAATTCATACCATTTAAAAAGCCTTCTTGGGTAATAAAAATATATAGTCTTTGTTTTGCCTTGTCTTTTTGAGAAGCATCGAAAAGCTCAGCAACCCACTCTTTACCTTTTTTAAAATCTTTTAAACTCACTTTGTCGACTTTTGCTTTCAACCAAGATTTTTCGATGGCTCCGTTAACTTCTAGAATAGTTAAAGCTGCCGGCACTGCTTTTTCTATCTGTTCAACAGTACAACTCTTCGGTACACATGCTGCCACTCTGGGAGGGGCATGGTCCGCGTGCGCCGATACAATTTGCGAACCTAATAATGTTAATA
>JAYTFA010000361.1:0-6624 GCA_043734765.1 Pseudobdellovibrio sp.
GTCAAAGCCTTGACATGGTTTAAACCGCCGAGCAAAGTGACTTTATTCACAATGATATTGTTTATTTGCTGTCCGCATTCATAAACAGAAAAAGGCTTCTTTAAAAAAATAAGATTGTTTTTTTCAGACTCCCCCACCGCCGCTACAACATTTTCTTCAGAGAGGCTTGAGATGACCATAAAAGGAATTTTAGGATATGTGGCACACAAGACCCTCCACAAATCCAGGCCGGTTCCATTTCCTTTTAAAAAAATATCGGCCACAATTAGTTCGTAGGGCTTTGGTTCATCTATGGTCGTATTCTGAATAATTTTTGTAAGGGCCTGTTCGAGACTGACGGCCCAAAAAATTTCAGCTTCAGGAAGTACCGCTGAAATAGCTTTCCGTAATAAAATCATCATATCGGGATCATCTTCAACAACCAAAATTCTGTTAAGTGAAGCTTTCATACGGTTACCCCTCGTTAACTCTAAAACAGCAAAAGGAATACCACCGCAATCTGTCTCATTAGAACGGTGTTAATGGACAAAACTTCGCGAGGCTTTGCAACCGAGGGGAAAAGTTACTCGGGATAACACTTGGTTTATCATGTATTTTATAGATAATAACATTTTAACATTGCTGTATTATTAATCAGATTATTGGGCTATACATCTTTCCATTAACACTGGACAAACTATGAAAACAATTTTTCTGACTCTACTTATCTTCCTTAATTTTTTAAGCTATTCGGCCATTGCTGCAAACCTTAAATACTCAACTGTTGTGAATATCTCGCAATACAAAGGAAGTACTTTTTTCTCTTTGATGGAAGAAGTTATTAAACCTTCTTTAGATTCTTACGCAACGGAAGGCTTCAATGTTGCTGACGGCAAAACCGTGACGGCCGCGTTGAAAAAGGTAGATGCAAAAGTGGCGGCTCGGGCCATCAGTGCAGCCGGCGGCGCCGATCAATTGAAGAAAATTGCAGATGAACTTTCACGAAATAATGAAAAAATTACTTTTTACGATCTTCCGCAGGCTATAGCGAAGGCCGGCGCTTCACAGGGCCGATATGACTTATCTACATTTTTAGCTTTAGTCAGCGGCGGCGGAGTTGGTGTTCAGATCAATTCCGATAATATTGCCTACAATGTTAATTACGGCACCGGTGAAACTGAAAAAGATGAGATGACCGGAAGAAGTTTCGGCGAAGCTCCTGGCCGTATGGCTTTAGATGCTTCTGATAAACACTACCTTGAAATACTTGAGCATTATGTAAGATCTAACGATACGAATTTACCGGATTTTTATAAATCGATTCTTCAAATTCTCATTAACAATGATCCTGCAAGCTATCAGAATATTTCGGCTGAAGGCCAGGCTGTAGCCACAGATTTTCTGGCGGTGTACATTGCCGAACAGGACCGTCACTTAATGGCTGAATTAAAATCACACCACTGGGACGAAGCTCTTCTTGAAGTTACACTTTTATCTGCCCTGCATGCCGGCCAAAAAAATGTTATGGTTATGTATAACGGTGAGCTGACTGCGACGACTTTAAAGCAAGCACCCGGTTGCACCACAACTGAAAAAGCCGAGAAGAAAGCATCAATGAGTGACTACTGGCAGTTCAGCTCCAGCTCTGATCCTGCGACCTGCAACCGTAGCGGCATTAATGTGACCCGCAGAGATTTCCGTAACCTCGGAGCTGCCATTACAGCTTATCAGCGTGAAAATCATCCGGAGCTGGTTGAGAATGTTGAGAGACACTTCTCAACATCTAAGACCAAAGATAATTTGTTTGCCCAGTTATCTGAATTTTTAATTAATTATGATACTCCGAAAAAATTAAATAAATCTACTTTGGCCTTAGCTGAGGATTTTACAGCGTTTTTAATGCAAGTTAAAAAAGATGCCAATAAAACTTCAGAATTTATGACTCAGTAAAAGCAAGGGTTCAGTACCAGGAAAGCAAATCTTTCCAGGCCAATGAATATTCGATCTGACTGTAATCATAAACATCAATCCCCACATTTAAATCACGGATTGCAAGCAGTGTGCTGCCGAATTCGTGCAACGTGGGAGTTACAAGTTTACCTTGAGCTCCCATAAACGGCGTTACTTCAATGTGAATGATCACCGCACTTCTTAAATTAACAAAATTTATAAACTCCAGAGCCGCCCGATGTGTCCAATCTATGGGAAAATTCTCCGGCCCATGCTCAGCGGCCCATTGTTGCCACATGAGTTCCGCCGTCAGATAATCGAGTTTTTTATCGTTGGAAAGACTGAGAATTCCATCAAAATCCAGCCCGATATTATCTTTAATGACCTTACTTGAAAAAAGTTCTCCGCTGGCTTTGGCCGGCCACGTGTGGATAAGATAAGATTCTTTTTTAAACGAACTTGCCGCTGAATTCATTATGCCGATCAATTCAGTGAGACCCCGTGCGCGGAAATTGAGCCAGTTGGCATCTCCCAGTTTACTTGCGGGATTCACCGCTTTAAATTTGGCATTCGAAACTGGATTGTAGTCTGATTCTGTCTGCCATTTATAATCTATAAAAGGCTCAACCGCCTCTATACCGTCAATGTTCGGATTTCGCTCAATGAGATCTTTATAAAATCCTTTCAGCCACGACCTGAACTCGGGATGCCAGGCCGATAGAAGATACATATTGTCTGTCGGAATATAGTCGGCTCCGGATTTTATTTTGGCCCGCCAAGCCGGCTTCTTATCCCAGACTTCTTTAAAATTATTTACCGGAACGCAGGCCACAACTTTGAGGCCGAATTGCTTAGCTACAAAAGTTAGCTCCTTCAAAATATTAACCTGACCGAATCCGGCTTCAACCGGAGCATATTTATAATCGGTTTGATAAAGTGCACCATAAACCGGATTGTAAGCATAGATGAATAAGGTATTAACACCGTTGGCGCTTGCGTTGCTTACCACTTCACGGGCAATTTGAGAGACTGGGAGCCCCGGATATAAATTATAAAAATAACTGGTATCCACTCTGAGCCCGCGTAATTTAATAACAGGATCTGAAATTTGTCTGCTGGCCATCGTCAAAAAAGCAAAACATAATAGATTTATAACAAAAAGCATTTTCACCAAGTAGCTGGCATTGCAGCTTTTGTTCCATATCACCCGAACCACACGCCACTTATAACGAGAAATAATTCCCCGTTAAGCCCAGTCTAACCCAGGAGCCGGGAAATCCAACCCATATGCACGGGTATTTTCATGAAAGCTGTTACACCAAAAAAGAAGCCACTCGAACTCAATAAGCAGGCAAAGTAAAAGAGCCATTTTTTCTGAGTCAGTGCTGTGATACCGAACAGAGCAATCGCGATGGAAATAAAGGCATCCGTCATATCAAACTGATCATCAAATACATTGAGGTCGTCATATTCCTTTTCAAATCCCAGAGCTTTTGATTTGATGTCCGCTTTGTCTTTTTCGTATTGTGAAATTTTATTTTCCAGCTTTTTTTTCTGTTCGTCGTTTACGAATTTATTAGAACTTACAAGCAACAACGTATTTTCAGTAACAAGCTGTTTGGTGCTTTTTGCCTGATAGTAGGCCCAGGCATCCACACTGTGTGCTTGGGCCTGTGACATGGCCTGCACAATATTACCGTCTTTAATATTACAAACGGCCATGAATGTGGCTGAAATCGCAACCGCGAGCGCAATAAAAGAATTTAATTTGCTTTCTTTTGCGCGTTCCACCGATTCCTGAATAGCGTCTGATAAATCATCCATATTTTTCCTTACTCCTGAAATTAAAGATTAAAAATAAAACTCTGCACCAGCACAAAGCCGAATTTACTCAGCATAAAGCCGATCAAAATTGGAAACACAATCGTCATGAACAATTGTATCGATTTAATTTTAAGTAACAGTGTCTTATTGTATTTTAATTCTTTCAGAACAAGCTCGATGGACGATCTTTTTTGGTTCATGTTTTTCAATGCCAGCCAAAATCCCAGAAGCGACGATACAAAAATAAATAGCATAATCAGAAAAAGGCCTCGTTTAAGTTGAGTCAGCTTATTATATGTATCATTATTTTCAGCACCTACAAAAAAAGCCTGGGCAATGGTTTTACGATCAATCAGGTTTTTCAGACTCGTCAACTCCTGAGTGCTGCCTGTTGCCATCACTCCCATTAATACCTGATCGCCCCATTCCGGAGTGCGATAGTTCTCCCGTGAACTAAGCTCGGCGCGCTTCAGATTTAAATCTGTTAAAGAATAATGGCTCCATACCGCGCTCTGCTTTAATTGCGCGAAGTCTTTCAAATCGGGATCAGTTACGGCGATCTCAGGCTTTTCTTCAGCGTTCAGGTAAGGAAGAAAGCCAAGAATTTTCAGCGAACCGGGAGCATTTTGAATCTGAATAGAAAGTGTATTGTACAAAGCCAGCGGAATCAGTCCATCCGGGGAACCTTTGACAAAATTAGACACCGCGATCTCGGGTGTGATCCCTTTGGGCAAAATAAGCATATCCACAGACCAATGAGGTGACTCGAATATTCTGGATAAATAGGACGACAGCGTAAGACCAAAACTCAAAATGAAACCCAGGATCAAACTGAAAAAAATCGTAGACAACGAATTATGTAAATCCCTGTAAAATTCGGTTTTAACAATCCTAAATACCATTCGAAATTAAACTTTCCCAGTTAACCAACCTGCTTGCAATCGGATCAATACGGTGATCGTGGCTCACAATAATGACAATCTTGGATTTTAAATAATCTTTAACAAATTCAAGCAAGGAAACGGCATTTGCATCATCTAAATGTGAAGTCGGCTCATCCAGCAATGCCAGGTCCGGGTTCTGTAAGAGAACTCTGACTATTGAAACTCTCTGTTTTTCCCCGCCGCTGAGCTCAGCCACAATCGAATTTAACTTAGTTAGGAGCCCGAATTTTTGCAGAAGACTTTTCATAGGAACAGGATCTGCAGTTACAAGTTCCAGATTCTCCTCTACGCTCCAATGCTCTATGAGATGACAATCCTGATGGAGGTAACCGATTTTAAGCTCCGGCAATGAAAAATTAATCTTTCCCTTCTGCAAAGGTAAAAAATCTGCAATGAGCTTGAGTAAAGTGCTTTTACCACAGCCGCTCGGTCCGCGTATAAGCAAAAAAGAGGATTTATCCAGACTCAAATTCAGATTCTGAAATAAAATTCTTTCTCCGTAACTAAAGCTTAAATTGTTGATTTCCATAAGTGCAAATATTACATCGTATTCCGCAGGCCGTAGCAATCATTTGTTTTCTCTTTGTACTGGTAACTTAATTATTTTCTGGTATTCTCCTCGCCATGACGCCCGCGCAAAAACGAGTTCCTAAGAAATATCAACCCGCGGGTTTTGAAATCCTTCATGAGGACCCCGATCTCATACTCGGCATTAAAGCTCCCGGATTTCTTACCGTGGCTGCTAAATGGGAAAGTTCAAACACGATACACAATGCTCTCAATCAATATGTGCGAAAAGGCAGCGCCATTTCAAAAAAATGTGTTTATGTTGTTCATCGTCTGGATCAAGCTACGTCGGGTGTGCTTATTTTTGCAAAAACCGAAGGCGTACAGCATTTTTTAAAAGATAACTGGCCCACCACCGTTAAAACCTACTATGCCGTAGTTCACGGGAAAATGCCCAAAAAGACCGGAACCATATCCAGCTATCTCACCGAAGACGAAGATTATGTTGTGCACTCCTCTCCGGATGATCAAAAAGGACGGCTGGCACATACGGAGTACAGCGTTGTAAAAGAAACCGCTTATTTCAGCGTATTGAAAATAAATCTTCTGACAGGGCGAAAAAACCAGATTCGCGTGCACCTGTCCGGCGAAGGTCATCCAGTTGTGGGTGACTCCAAGTACGGAAAACCTGATAAGCATAAAAATCTGTTGCTGCATTCCTTCTCAATTGCGTTTACCCATCCTCATAGTAAAGCTAGAGTCCGATTTGAAGCTCCGGTCCCGGAGTATTTTAATAAAGTCGTAGATTACGCTTATTAATAGTAACTGATCCCTTAACACTGTAATAAATTTAGACTTTTTATATTTTGATTGTACGGTTTTTTAGAACCAACTATCGTCGGATTTCACGAGGGGTCTTATGCTCAAAATCAGAAATTCGGTATTTCTCATACTGCTTCAATTACCCTTTCTTGTTTTCGCGTTTACAACCACCTCAACCGTTATCGGCAATTTGCCTCTAAATCAAAATCCTAATCTTTCCAGCTACTTCCCGCAAAATGTAAAAAGTGTTCCTGAGGTTTTAATTTCCCGCGATCAATATGTGATTTCCTATAATCAGGACACAAGACTGCTTAACTGGGCCGCCTGGAAATTGGAACTCAGTGATATAGGTCATGCCGGGCGCAGCAACAATTTTTTACCTGATCCGGATCTGCAAAATTATTTGAATCAATTTAACAAGCAGGCCGTTACGCCCCTTGATTACCGGGGCACTTGTTTTGACAGAGGTCACCAGGTTCCTTCCGGAGACCGCGACACAACAAAAGATATCAACAATTTTACATTTTTGATGAGCAACATGATTCCGCAAACGGCGTTCTTAAATCGTTTCATCTGGGAACATCTTGAAAGTTACACG
>JAYTFA010000362.1:0-4365 GCA_043734765.1 Pseudobdellovibrio sp.
GGCACCAGAAGCTTTGCGTAATATCCAAGGGCCGGCCATGAGTTGTCTGATTTCAACCGATAAACCAGCTGACTCAGAATTTCATTATCAAATCTGTACCAGTTCAATAAATAGAAGTGTTGAGCGTTCACAACATGAGACTCCATAGGTGAGTCCATTCTTTTTGCTATTTCCTGGCTGAAGCAAATTTCGCAAAACAATGACTCTTCGCAAAAGTAGGAGCCACATTTCAGGCATGTTGGAGTCAAAAAATACTGTTTAAATTTATTCATCTGCATTTGCAGTTGTTAACAGCAAAAACTCAACCAAGGCTTTGGCTTTTAATTACTGGTTGTGATACGGAATTCGGTTGATGATCGTCAGAGCACGGTAAAACTGTTCAAGCAGCATTATTTCAGCAACTAAGTGGTTCATGGTCATATCGCTGAGACAAATCATTTTTGGGCTGCGTTTTTTAATGTCTTCGCTGACTCCAAAAGCCCCGCCAATAATAAAAACGCCGCGTTTTTTTCCTGATTCCTGAGCCGAAACAATTAATTTGGAGAACTCAATGGATTCATATTTTTTGCCCTTTTCATCCAGCAAGATCACAAAATCATCCGAAGTGAGCTTTTCCAATAGCACTTTCGATTCAAAGTTTTTTTTGAGTTCAGACTCATCGCGGTCTGCTTTTATGGTTTTTAAATGAATGATCTCAAGTGGGGAATAAGGCTTTATTTTTTTATGATAGACTTCTTCAGCCGCATCAAACCAAGGTTCTTTGGCTGTTTTGAAGTCGTATAAAGCCCATTTCATAAAAATAAACTACCGTAAGTTATTTACGGTTTTATCTGCGATCTTATCCGTTAATTTAAGCTCAGTTCCGCTTTTCCATAGGTCTTCTAATCGGTATTCCTGTCTCACAAAATCATAGAATACATGAACAATTAATGCGCCATAATCTACAACAACCCAACGACCTTCATCTACCCCTTCAACACCAAGAGGATAAACATTAAATTCATCTTTTACGGCCTTAACCAGATTTTCTGCCATAGATGACGTGTGTCTGGTGCTTGTTCCTGAAGCTATCAAAGTGTAATCGCTGCTTGATGATACCGATTGTACGTCAAACGCTTTTACTGCAATGGCCTTTTTATCAAATAAAATCTGCGAACAGAATTCAGTAAAGTTTTTAAAGTTAGAAATTTTACTGCTGCCGGTTTTATAGAGACCGTGTTCTTTGATGTAACCTTCAACCGCTAATGGAAGAAATTTATCCGCTGGGCGGCCCACCCGTAATTTTTTTCTTAACTCAGAGGATGAAATATCAAGATCATTTAAAGTTATAAACTCTACCGATCTTCCGGTGGTTAACTCTAGCGTGCCGAAGTCGCTTTCGGCCACAAGCGGCGTTAAGTAATCAGGCCACTCTGTTTCGTTTTCAGGAATCTGATAGCCCGGACGGGTTGTAACTACGATGTTAACCAACTCCAGCAATTTCTTATAGTCTTTCCATTGAGAAAAGGTCTCGAAATTATCAGCACCGATAATTAAATACAGCTCGCTGGATTTATATTCTTTTAAAAGCTCCTTAACCGTATCTATTGTGTAGCTTTTTCCGCCGCGCTTTAATTCGCAATCGTTAACCTGAAATGCTTTTCCATAAGTGCTGAAAGCCAAACGCGCTAATTCCAACCGGTGTTCGCCGCTTGGGCCTTCCATCGGAATTTTCAACGGATTCTGCGCGTTGGGAATAATATAAATTAAATCAAAGCCCATTTTTTTCTGAACGGTCGTTAAACTGTTTACGTGACCATTGTGAGGAGGATTAAAACTTCCTCCGAATATTCCAACTTTCATAATTCTACCCGCTTATCTTAAATAACATCTTTTGATTTTAATACTTTATCTGCGACGAAAACCAATAGCTCTTGAGTTTGTTTACCTGTAACCGCAGAAATAGCATAACTGCCCACGCCGAATTTCTTTTTAAACTGCTGTTTGATTTTATCAATTTGTTCTTTAGACAATAAATCTATCTTATTGAGAACAACGATTTGTTCGCGATCCATCAATGGGAAAAATTCATCTTTGTCTTTATTCATCTCATCGTACATTTTTAATTCATGCTGAATGTCTTCGTAATCCTGTAACGGGTCGCGGCCACTCATGCCTGACACATCAATCAAATGCAAAAACAAGCTCGTGCGCTCGATATGTTTTAAAAACATAATCCCGAGACCCACGCCTTGATGGGCCCCTTTGATCAAGCCGGGAATATCGGCAACAACAAAACTGCTGTAGTCGCCAACTTTAACTACGCCGAGATTTGGCGTAAGGGTTGTAAACGGATAATCTGCAATTTTAGGTTTTGCGGCTGAAATTCTTGAAATCAAAGTAGACTTTCCCGCATTTGGAAATCCGATAATTCCAACGTCAGCAATTAACTTTAATTCTAATATGATTTCTAACATCTGACTGTCTTCACCCGGCTGAGCATGCTCAGGAGCCTGATTCACACTTGTTTTAAAAAAGGCGTTGCCTTTTCCGCCACGTCCTCCGGCGAGAATTCTTACTTCTTCCATGCCCGCCAAGTCGTAAAGCACTTCGCCTTCTGCGCTTCTAACCACAGATCCTTCTGGAACGATCATAACCAAGTCTTGCCCATCCGCACCGGAGCAATCTACACCCGTTCCGGGTTGGCCGTTTTCTGCTGAATAAGTTCTTAAATTTTTATAATCCATTAACGAGTTGATATGTCGGGAGACCTTAAAAACTACGTCTCCGCCTTTGCCGCCATTTCCACCATCTGGGCCGCCGCGTGGAGCATAAGACTCACGACGAAAACTAACCGAACCAGGGCCACCATGACCGGACTTTATCTTAATTTTAACTTCATCAACAAATTTCATATATACTTTCAGTATAAGATTTTAGCAGTTATGACAAAACAAAAGGAGCCTTAAGGGCTCCTTCTATAAAAATTACTTAAAATTTAAAGCTGTTTATGCCGCTTTTACTTCTTTTGGGTAAACGCTGATTTTGAAACGATCTTTAGCAAAACGTTCAAACTTAACATGACCTTCAATAACTGCATATATTGTATGATCACGGCCCATTTTAACGTTGTTACCTGTGTGAAACTTAGTTCCACGCTGACGCACGATAATTGTGCCTGATTTTACTAATTGTCCACCAAAGCGTTTAACGCCTAGGTTCTTGGGTTGGGAATCGCGCCCGTTTTTGGTACTACCACCAGCTTTTTTACTTGCCATTATCTACTCCGTTTTAAAAGTTAAAATTAATTCAATTACTATTTTTTAGTTTTTTTCGCTGTTTTTTTAGTTGCCGCTTTTTTTGCAGAACGCTTAGAGGCTACTTTTGCTTTTTTAGGAGCGGCCTTTTTTGCGGTCTTCTTAGCTGCAGCTTTTTTTGCCGGCTTAGACTCAATGGCTTCATCAACATCAGAGTTTCTTACAGAAACGCGTGCCTTGTGGTCAGCAATTTTGTTTTCAACTCTTTCAATACGTAATGCAGCCATGTCTTTTACAACTGGAGTTGCATCTGTTTTTGAAACTTGTCCATCCGGAGATGTAATTGATTTAATGAAAAGCTCAGTAAAAAATTGCTTATGAGTTCCGAATTTTCTGTAGCCTTGACGACGTTTCTTTTTGAAAACGATAACTTTTTTAGTTTTTGCTTGCTTCGTAACAACAACAGTTACTTTAGCGTTTTTAACGATTGGGGTTCCAACATGTGCTTTGTCTCCACCGATCATTAAAATTTCAACGATGTTGAATTCAGAACCTAAATCATGTTCTAATTTTTCAACTTGTAATATGTCACCGGCTTGAACTTTATATTGCTTGCCGCCAGTTTTGATAATCGCGTACATGTTTCCTCACTTTACCTAAATGTTATTTATAAACGAACTGTGTTTGTGCCATTTTGGCCGTAACTCTGTCAATTCCATTAGGAAAATAGCGTGAAATACTTTTAAAAGTCTTGATTATGACCCAATTAAGTATAATAATTGGGTCATATTATGACCTATTTATGGGAAAAGGTGGAGTGGCCTTCATTTAGTTGGAGCAGCTCAGCCTTATTAGATATTTTAGTAAAAGCCCGATTCGAGCAGGGCCGACTTCTATCTATTCCGTCAGGTTTTGTGCACTCCTTTGAACTTTCAGATGTTAAAAGCTCCATTTACGGTGACCTCGTAAACCCTGAGCTCACTCTTGAAAGGCTCAACGGTTGGCAAGCCTCGCTCTACCCAACCGGCTACTCCGGGATCAAAAAAATTAAAATTGCAGAATTCAGAAACAAAAACCTCTTAAGACCGTCCCTCCCTAATAAATATCTTAAAGAGGAATTAGAGAAGTA
>JAYTFA010000363.1:0-10599 GCA_043734765.1 Pseudobdellovibrio sp.
TCATTGCACAGGAAAGCGGATTTAACCCAAGCCAGGTCAGTCACGCCAAAGCCATCGGTTTAACTCAGGTTACTTCCATTGCCGATGAAGAAATAAAAAAAATCCGTCCCGAATGGCAAAGCGATCCGCGCATCGATAAACTCAGCGTGTACGAAATCGAACGACTGATCAAACGCCAGGAAATAAATCGCAAGCAGGATTGGCGCTTAAATCCCAAACAAGCCATCGAAGGCGGCGCTCTTTACGTTAACTATTTAATTAACTATTGGGGCCAACCCGAAAATAAAACTTTATTGGCCGAAAACCCTAAAATCGAAATCACCGAAGTTATTTTAGCCAGTTACAATTCGGGAGCCTCGCGGGTCAAAAATAAAATGAAGGCCCGCGGCGAGCAATGGCTCGACGACGACGAACTTAAAGAAGCTTTTAAATATGTAAACAGCGTTGTTAGTTATTGTTACCACTTCTCAGAAGAATAACCCGGGGAGCTTTATATGCGTAAACGGCCCATAGCGCTTTTTATATTCAGCATTTGTATGATGGGCGTAGCCCTGAGCTTTCCTATTCAGGTGACTTATCTGCAGGATTTTGAAAGCATGTTTAAAATGCTCACGGTGCTTAACATTATCGTCATGGTTCTTTGTGCCGTTACTTCGGCTGCCGTGTTTAAACTGCACAAGAGCTTCCGCGTTTTATTGCCAATAACGGTGGTGGCAGTTATTTTTAACAACTGGTGGGTGGGTTATGTTGGTTTTAATTTTGAACCTCTTCAAACCTCCTTTGCGAGCCTCATGTTTATTGGGCTCTGTTCCGTTCTCCTCGAGAAAAGCACTTATCGGGTTTTGGCTAATCCTAAACTTAAATGGTGGGATGTGCCTAAACGATCTAAAATTACAGTTCCGGTTACGTTAACGCCCCTTGTGCGCGGACTGCCTTTAAGTAAAAAATCTTTTGACATTTCTGAGACCGGATTTTTTATGCAGGGATTAGAACCGAAAGAACTTGAGCAGTTCAATGTGGGAGAAAAATTTGTGGTTTGCATTAACTTCAGCAAAATTTTGAAAGTTCGCTGTGAAGCCAAGGTTGTTCGCAAGTCTACCAAGAAAGGCATTTATCCGACCGGCGTTGGATTGCAATTTGAGGAGATAGATGAGCGGGTTCGAACCGCGATCCGGACTTTGAGTCAGGCGGAAAGCAGCGCTTTGCAGTAGAGGTTTTAACTCGATAATCAACCAGACTTTTATCCATATTTTGCATCATATCATTTTAATATGCTGTAAAAAGTATATATTTCAATAACTTAGCTTCTTTAAGCATGAATATTTACTAAAGTTTTTTACAAATGTGCCGATATATCTTATAGTAATAGAAGGATGAGAATGACTAAAGAAGACATGCTTTTAAATAGAATGAACGAGGGTGAAGTCTACCGTAGATCAGACCTAATGAAGTATTCAACTACTGCAGATCGCTACCTCGTAAAACTTGTAAATGAAAAGAAAGTTGTGCGCGTATCATCCGGCCTTTATACGAGGCCTAAGGCCTCAGCCTTTGGCGCTGTTCCCCCTACTGATGAAGAACTAATATCATCATTTTTGAAAGATGACCGCTTTCTTTTAAACTCGTTCAATAACTACAATCAGCTTGGACTAGGATTAACTCAACTTTACAACAACAAAGTTGTTTACAACTACAAACGTCACGGTGAATTTGAACTTAATGGAAAGAAATTTTCTTTAAAGCGATTACCAAAATTTCCGAGTAAGCTCACCAAAGAATACTTATTAGTTGATCTACTGAATAATTTAAAATATGTTGCTGAGGATCAAAATAAAGTAATAGCGAGTTTTTTCAAAAATAAAAACAACTTTGACTCAAAAAAAGTTATGCGAGCTGCACGTGAATATGCAAGACCTCATACTATAAAGCTTTTAGAACAAGCCTACAATTAATGAAACCGTTTATTCACGACCGCACTGATTTTAAAGATCTCATCTCTGCTCTTGGGGCCAGCCTAAATATATTAGATGAACTGATTGAAAAAGATTATTGGTTGATGCACGCACTATGGGGTCTTAGAGAATTAAATCTAGCCTACGAACTTAAAGGTGGCACTTCGCTTTTTAAAGGATGGGGATGCATTAATCGTTTTTCTGAAGATATTGATATCCTAATCAAAACTGATGGTATTGATGAGGTACCTAAAGGTAAAAACCAAACTAAAGCCCCTCAGGTAGAAAAACGTAAGAAATATTTTGAGAGTATATTCGAAAAAATAAAAATTCCTGGTTTTACCAGCGCAGCCAGAGATCCGAATTTTGATGATGAACACTTTAGAAATATTGGGATACGTTTGTACTACCCTAAGTTATACGGCAGTATTGAAGGGCTAAAAGATGGAATTTTGCTTGAAATCGGTTTTGATCAAACCACTCCTAATTATGAAAAGCTGATATCGAGTTGGGTTCTAGATAAAGCTGCAGAAACCGAAATAATGAAAGATATTAAAGATAATCGAATTAATAAAGTTAAATGCTATGCTCCTGAATATACTTTTGTTGAAAAGCTGCAGGCCATCTCAACAAAATTTCGACAACAACAAGAAAAACAAGATATGCCATCGAATTTCTTACGGCATTACTATGACGTAAGCCAATTGCTAAAACTTGAAAGAGTTCAAAACTTTATTGGCACGGAGGCCTATATTGCTCACAAAAAAAAACGATTTAAAGAAAAGGACGAACAGGACCTAACAAAAAATGAGGCATTTATTATCTCCGATTCTGATGTACGACAAAAATATAATAAGGCTTTTTTAATTTCAAAAGATCTTTATTACAAAGGGCAACCTAGCTTTGATGGTTTTCTAACTGACATAAAGCCATGGCTTGAAAAGCTCTAACTTTTTGATGTTTGCGGTAGTCCATTTAATAATATCAGTAGAGTCAGAAATAACTCATCCTGGAATTATTAAAACCGGCTCAGTTAAACTTCTGGCTGCCTTATATACAGACAATAATAAAACCCCTGAAGGTTATTCATCTGCTTAAAAAAATATCTGTACCGGTGGTCACTGTCATATGGTACAAGCATTGCATTTGCCAATGGCGAGAGCCAAAAAATCACCAACCTTTAAAGGAAATCATTTTATGAAAGTTTTAGTTCTTTTGTTATCAACATTAGTTATGTCACAGGCCTTCGCCGGAAATTTAACTTTGAATGGCGGCGAATCAGTGGTTATTCAGGCAAACACCAGCACGCGTGTAACTTGTAATGCAACCGCTGGCGGCGGCGGATCTTCTCCAGATTTAGCGCAATGTCACTACGACAACGCTAATCTGCAAAATCAAGTGAACCAACTTCAGAATCAACTTTATCAGTGTCAGAACAGCCAAAGACCACAGGTGTGGAATTGCACTTACACTTGCGGCGGCAATAACGGAATGGGATCAGATGCTAATAAAGCTGTGGCCTGCCGTGCGGCAAAAAGTGATTCCGGAGTTCAGTGCTCTTCACAATGTGATTGTACTTTAGAGTAACAAATAGCTAACATAAGCCATGGAAAATTCTGGTTCAAGAACGTGGCTTCAAAAAAATATTTTTCTTTTTAAAGGAGTTTTACTATTTAAAGTTACGGCCTACCTACTTCGGCAATACCTATTGCTCCCTTTTGGAAGGTCCACCAGTTTCAGATTTTTTGTAGGCATTTATCATCGTCAAATGGGCACAAAGATGATACGCATCTCTCCGTTTATTCCTTATATTGACCTAGAAGACCTCTGCCCCGGAATTGGCTCCGCGCTGATAAATACTATCGGTAAATTTAATACTTTTCGAACATTTAAAGTTACAAGTGAAACGGGTTGTTTAGTAACTCCCTATGAATTGCAAATTTTGTGTGCGCTGGTTAAAAAGACTTGCCCTGAAAAAATATTAGAAATCGGTACACATCGGGGTTGGACTATTTCCAACCTTGCGCTCAATGCGCCGTCAAATTGTCAAATTATGACTATGGATATTGCTCCCCTGATCCCGAACAATACCGAGATCCAAGAAATCTTCACCAAATATTCAATTAAGTTTTTTCATGCGGATTCAACTCAATTTGATTTTTCACCTTTTCATAGCCAAATTGATTTTATTTTTATTGATGCCAGTCACTCGGAAGAAGATGTTGAAAGAGATACTGCATCTGCATTAAAGATTCTTTCTTCAAAAGGCATCATCGTCTGGCACGACCATAATCTTGAATTCCCGGGAGTGATCAACTGTCTACACAGGCTTTCCACTCAAATTATGATCTTTCATATACCGGGCACTGCTTTGGCAGTTCATTACCGAGGTTCTGGATGTGAATGAACTTTAGAATAAAAATTTATTGCTTAGCACAGCTTTTCATCCACTGACCTGATAACTTTATTTCTGCAATTGCGGGCAATGCATGTTTATATGTCCCCTTTGCCTCACCTTTAAGATCATAACTTTTACTGGAGAATTCACCATAAAGATTGCCTACAGCATCGATGTCATTATTTTTACAGTTTACGGCAGCATTTAATTTTTGATTTTTAACGACCCAATTTGTCAGTGAGCATCCTTGCTTTTTAAGTTCTTTTTCTATTGTGGCTTTGGCGTCTTTTGCCTGTGCTTTGGTAATACATTCTTCATTACTGGATGCCGGCAATGGCAAACCATTCAGTTTAAGACTTTCTTTAGTCTTCCAAATACCTGGTTCGAAAGATTGTGCGTAAAGCCGGATAGCGAATACCGAAAAAAATGTAAATAATAAATGTTTCATGAGCTTAATTTAACACCGAGAAAAGAAGAGTTCCAGTCCCGTTTGCCTGATGAAACGTGGAGAAATGGGGCAATGACAACCCCATTCCTCTAAAATTACTTAGCTGACAGTGGCTTTTGCATCAACGCTGGCAACAGCAGCCGATGTTTATCTGGTGAAGCGGAAAATCCACCGAGGAAAATGATATTATCAATCAGCTGGCTAAAGCGATTAGGTTATTTGTTGATATTTTAATCAATTATGATTTTTTCCAATTATTGAAACTGATGTGTATAAATAAAAAAATATTTAGCTTGTAATTGCCTAGATGCCTTTCTATGGTCGGGATCAACATAATTTAAACGTACAACGGAGGTTACTTGTGCGCAGTATTTTTATCGGAATAATCGGCTTTTTTTTTAGTTTTAGCGTCTGGAGTGCTGAAGCCCCGGATCATGATAAGCGCGCTATTTCTTTCAACTATCTCCTGAACCTAACAAATCCCGCAGGTGATATTCCCGTTACAGTTATTAATTTTTCAGTTTCTCCCAGCCTGATTCGCAATGACATTCACGAATTCGGGGCCGCGCTTTCTTACTCCGTCAATAAAACTGAAAATACCATTACCAATACAACCAGCGAGTCCTCGACCACATCCATCACAGGTTTTTACCGTTACATTACGCCGATGGGTGATCCAAATTCTAAATACCCGCTTTCACGTTATTTTGGTCCGCAGATTGGTTTTTCTTCTGGCAAGCAGGGCACAGATTCGTCTTCAAGCGTTTCTTACGGGGGGCAGTTCGGTATCAATATGATGGTTTCACAAAATATGGCCATCAATTTTCATCTCATACAGGTGGATTATGTTGCTTCGAGCCCAAAACAACTACTGGTTACGCAGTCCATCGGAGTTAAGTATTACTTTTAATCCATTTTTTCATTCACTGTTTTGCAAATATTTAAACGTACAACGGAGGTTTTTGTGCGCACACTTTTAATCAGTTTAATGTTAGTTTTTTTCGGAATTAATGCTTGGAGTTTTGAATCGTCTGAAAATGATAAATATTCTATTTCATTCAATTACCTTTTGAATATGAACACTCAAGGTAACAACAGTACAACCGCGATTAATCTGAGTGTTTCACCCAGTCTTATCCGCAACGACATTCATGAGTTCGGCGGAACTCTGACCTATTCGAATAACTCATCCAAGAATAGTTATTTCAACACCACAAGTGAAAGCACGGTTACTTCACTTTCGGGCTTTTATAGACTTAATTTTCCGGTTGGCGATTCCAGTGCTAAAAACCCATTGATTGCCTATGTTGGGCCGCAAGTAGGTCTGGTCAGCATGAAAAATCCTACCGGTACTTCTTCAAATACTTCAGCCGGCGGCCAAGTAGGCCTTAATATGATGGTTGCGCAGAACCTGGCAATTAATTTTCATATCTTTCAATTTGATACGGTTTTTGCTTCCAGCACTCAGCTTTTGATAACTCAGTCGATCGGAATAAAGTATTATTTCTAAAAATACACAGCCCTTATTTGTATTTTTCATTTGTGGGGTTTTCAGCCTAAAAGCTTACTCCACTAGTGTTCAGTTACCGACATCTCCTTGTTATTCACAAAATGTACAACAACAGGCTGAACAACGGGAGATGCTCAAACAAATGCGTGATATGCGCCCCGGCGCCAACGCCCAGATGCAACAGTATACCCAGCAACAATCAGCGCAACAAATGACCGACTGGCAATCCAAAGCTAATTCTTTAATGGCTCCCTATCTGGCGCGGGCCTATCAATTACAAGGGCAGGCTTCAGGCTGTCGAAGTGTATCTTGTGCCTCCAGTATTGCAAACCAGGCTTCCTCTTTATCTAATGATGTTATCAATAATCTTTTACCGCAAATTCAGAACTTAGCTCGTTCGGCGCAACAGGAAATGACTAATGCCACCCGAATGCCTCTCTCTCGGTTGGATGAATTGTACAAACAGAACTCAGGCCAGAATCTACCTTCAAGTCAGTCGCAATTTTATTTTCCACCATTGTGTAACGGATTTCAGCCGCAATCTGCCGCCAATAATTTTTTTGAGTGGCACAGTTTACAGAGACCTACACCGAGCCTCGAATTTAAAAACATAAGAGAGTGGAATGATAAAAATTCTGCCGGCCTCGGTGAGTGGGCCTGCGCCGGAAGTTTGGCAATGGGAAATGTTCGCTGCTTTAAACGCGAAGATAATCCAAACGGAAACGGACAGTCCTGCGAAAAAGTAAATGGGCAAATTACGTCTTGTTATGATTCGGTGGCGCTTTGGTCACCTATATCCAGCGCAAAAACAAAAGATGATGCCAATTGGGCCTCCTGGTTTGATCGCCCACCCAAAGTTCTGCGCACCATGGCCGGAGCAGTTGTTATGGAAGAGCACAACACTGAAAAAATCATGAAAGAAAAAAACAAAGAAGCGCAAGAAATGAAACTTGTGGCGCCGCTCTTACGTCCGCAAGAAACCAATGCTCCAACCAAAAAATCATCCGAGCCACCTGTTCCAAGATGGGAGTACTGGGAGGAAAACATTCGTTCTGGTAAAGGTTTAACTGCGGATGATGTTAAACTCATGACTGATGGCGATAAAATTCGCTACAAACAGGTCATCAAAGAAATTCAAGTGGCCAGCGACAAAGCCGGTTTACAAGATGTTCTTGAGCAAGGAGCGGCTAAAGCTGATCAAAAATTAGATGAGTCTGCGCAGTGGACCAAACGCAACGAAGAAAATATAAAAAGCACCATCGAGTTAGTCGAAAATATAGGTTTGATATCAGGTCCTATCTCTCCGGTTGTAGGTGGAGGATTAGAAACTGTTGCCAAAACGGCTACAGTGGTCAGTCGTATGATGGTTCTGCGGGCTGATAACTCCTCACCGCGGCAATACGCTTTAGAGTTGGTTGTACTTACGGGACCCGCGCAAATCATAAAGCTTGGATTTAAGGGATTACTTTCAGCAACAGATCTTGCAGGATTTTCACCAGAAGTTTCAAAACAAATTGTAGATGAGGCAAATATAATTGCCAAATACGTTAAAAAAACAAAAATATTCGAAGGTAAAAAGTGAAGCTTTTGATTTTACTCCTTTTTGTAAATTCATTCGCCAGAGCAGAAGATGTAAAACTCATAGCTGGTTTAAAACTTGAGCCGCTGGCTAAAACCGAAAAAATAGTATTACCCGAAATTGCGGCCGACCAGATTTTAGTACTAGATCATGATTCGGCGCTGGTTGTGGCCGGCAACAAAGTTCACTTTTATAGTTTCGCAAAGAAGACACTTCTCGATTCAAAGGCCATGACGCTACCTGCAGATTGCACTCGCTTAGCATTAACCGTAAACGCCGGACAAACACAAAAATCTTTATACTGCTTCGGCAGTGCTCCTAAAAAAAATGGCGATAGTATACGTATTTTTGCCAAAGGTTCTTTTGATACTCTAATAAAAACACCGAATAAAATCTCGGCGTTGACCGGTGATACAAATCGGATTTTTTTTACTTCCGCTGATGGACTTTATCAGATTCGCATTCACGAAGGCGTAAAACCTGTATTTGCTTCCTCTTTTTTAAATGGTGTTCAGTCTATGGCCTTTGATGCCAAAAGAGATCTGATTTATTTGGCTTCCAAAGATCAAATTTTTTCACTCCGCGGGGGAGTTTTAGATGTTTTGGCAAAAGGCATTGGTGGCCAGGTTTTCCTGCTCGGCGACGATCTGCTCATTTTAGATAGCACTAATCAGATCTGGCAATTGACCGGTGTTACAGATCTTCTTACAAAACAAAAATAGTAGAAATAATGAATTGCAAAAAGCCCGTTAGTTTCAGGGCTGGCTTTTGCATCATAATCACCTAAAGGCTGCGGTTTAAAACTCAACTTCAGTTGAGCACAACGTCAACCGGGCCAAATCAAAACAAGGAGGTTGCAAATGAATAATACAATTAAATTACCGGGATTTGTTTCGTTCATGATAAGTCCGGCGGGCCGCGTTTTTCGGGTCCTATTTGGACTGGTGCTGATCGTTTGGGGGCTTCGTCAGGGAAGTCCCGGCGGAAATCTTGTAGCCATTATCGGCTTAGTGCCGTTAGCTGCCGGAGCTTTTGATTTTTGTATATTGGGGAAAGTATTTGGCGGATTTTATAACGGCAATACCATGCGGGAAGCCCTTCATAAACAACAAGGAAAACCGCAGCTGGGGTCAAAGCCCGCCAGTTTTACGAAGGCTTAGTTTTTATTTTTAGTTTTATCTAAGCTGCAAAACGATTTCATAGCACTTTCGGCGTAGGCAGGTGTGTGCCTGAGGAAACCAAATTAACTGATTGGTCAGGCATTCGAACTCCGACTCATGAAGTATCTGTAAATAAAATAAATTCCCGCAGAACACGCAACTGCGAAAGAGCCAGTCGAATAAACCAGTTGATCAAACTGAAATAAAAAAATACTACACATAATAATTCCCAGAACAGGCAGAATTGGAACCCTGCCTAACGAAAATGGTAGGCGGAATGGTCGAATTTTGTGGGGCTCTGTTCGGCGCAGTCGAATTAGAGCAGCATTGACCGCGATAAAGACCAACATTGTCGCAAAAGATGCGATACCTGCCAGCGTCTCGACCTTTCCAAACTGAAGCAAAAGTACGGTCAGAGCTAATGCGATAAGCGCAGCTACCCATGGTGTCTTTTGTTTGCGGAGAGTCTTTGAAAGAACTTGTGGCAGTGATTTATCTTTTGATATTCCATATAAAATTCGACTTGTAGTGATGAGTGCAATTAATGCCGTATTTGCGGTCGAGAAGAGCGCAATGCCTCCAAGAATTTTGGCAAGACTTACGGAGCTTTTCATCGAAGCATCTATAAGCGCTGACTCAGTTTGCGCCAACTGTTCTGGTGCCATCAAGGCGACCGCGGCAAGACTCACTAGAGTATAAAGTATTGTAGCTATTAAAAGACTCAGAAGAATTGCACGCGGAATATTTTTTTCTGGCTCCTTGGTTTCTTCCGCGAGGCTTACAATATTCTCAAAACCTAAGAATGCGAAAATAACTAGCGCCGCACTGGAAATTGTCGCAAGTGTCGGACTTACCAATAGCGCATTTCCAAAATCTTTCTTTTGCCAGCCAAGCCAAACAAATAAAATCAATCCAGTCGCTTCGATCAAAGTAAAAATCGCATTGGTCCAACTCGACTGCCGAATTCCAATAATGTTAACTCCTGTAAAAATGATCAGCAGACTACTCGCCACCCAAAAGCGGGGCAACTCAATGAAATGCTCAAGGTAACTGGCAAAAGCAAGCGAAACTGTCGCGGCAGATGCGCAGCCCGCAAAGATAACTAGAATTCCAAGCGTTGCCGCAAACCAACGCTGACTAGAAAATGCATTCCGCAAATAAATATATTCTGCACCGGCAGTCGGATACATCGTAGCCAATTCAGCATAGGAAAGTGCTGTCAAAAGTGCTGCAACCGCTGCCAATAGAAATCCCTGCCAAAGACTTTCACCGGCAATCCCTGCAGCCTGTCCGATGATCGAATAAATTCCAGCTCCGAGTATCATCCCGGTTCCGTAGAAAGTGAGCATAGGTAAACCGAGCGACCGATTAAGCGCCATTAGAGCGAAGTAAACCCAACAACGATTCTGTGTCGTCGCCAATAGGCGCCTTGGTATCCCATCCTAACAAAGAGATTTTCGACTTCTGCAGTAAAATGCATTGTTTCATCCCACACTGATCTGAGTTTCAATTCATCCCCCTTTTTTTTAAAAAAAGAGTGCAAATTACAACC
>JAYTFA010000364.1:0-2638 GCA_043734765.1 Pseudobdellovibrio sp.
GTTGTTTTACCAGAAGATTCCGGGCCAAAAATTTCAATAATACGTCCTTTTGGAAGTCCGCCGATTCCTAATGCAATATCCAGAGATAAAGCGCCGGTCGAAATAACTTCTACATCTTTAATTAAAGAATTTCCGGCATTCAATCTCATGATTGAACCTTTACCGAATTGTTTTTCAATTGTACCAAGTGCTAAATCTAATGCTTTTAGTTTCTCACCTTGTGCTTTTGCGTCTACGTGTGTGTTAACTGCCATATCTGTCTCCTTGTTGTTTTTAGGTCTTATTATTTACAAACTCATTTAAATGTTTAACCGCTGCAATACATGATTGAAGCTGTATTATTTTTCTAACGTCGTTTCCGTTTCCATCGATATCAAAATGATGCTCGAAAGATTGTGTTTCACTTTTTGTTTCACTTTCCAAGCCCGCCACAGCTATAAATACAGTGCCCACCGGCTTTGTACTGGATCCACCGCTCGGACCAGCTATACCGGTAATCGAAACAGCCAGCTTGGTGCCTAAGGCCGTTACTGCCCCTTCAGCCATTTGCTTTGCCACTTCAAAACTGACGGCACCACGGGTTTTTAAGACTTCTTCCGAAACCATTAAAAACTTTTGCTTCACTTTGTTGTCGTAGCTGATAATTGAGCCTACAAAAACACTTGAAACGCCGGCCAGTTCTGTAAAGTAGCTCGACAAAAGTCCACCTGTGCAGCTCTCAGCAAATCCCACTGTTAAGCTCTTGTCACCAAGAACCCGAACGATGCTCAGAACTTCACTTCTGAGTTCAATCTGAAGTTGTTCTACGAGCTGAGAATGAGGTTTTTCGTTCTTTTGTTTCATATAATTTACATATGTATAATGTGTGTAAATTAATTGGCTGTCAAAGTAGAAATTTGCATTCCTAGCCAATTGGTCTGGTTATAGATGAGTTGCATCAAAATACTGCTTATAAGTCCGGCAGCTACATCATCCACCATAACTCCGAAGCCTCCTGGAATCTTTTGATCAAGCTGACGAATCGGCGGCGGCTTAATAATATCAAAAAACCGGAACAGGCAAAAACCAAGAACAGCACTTTGCCAAGTTAGCGGAAGCCAGGTCATCGTAATTAAAAAACCCACCACTTCATCAATCACAATTTCTTTGGAATCATGAGTGCCGGACTGGTTCTCATAAATCTGCGCAGCCCACACGCCGAGCGGAAATAATAAAAACGTCACCGTCATATAGATAAGAGGACCCGCTTGAGCCAATACATACCAGATTGGAATCGTGGCGAAGGTGGCCACAGTTCCCGGGGCTTTAGAAATTTTTCCTATACCGAAAAGTGTGGCTAAATTTAAAAGTAATTTGTTGATCATATCAATTAGGTTGAATCACTTGTTGATATGAATGGATTCAATTTTACTTAGAGCCATCATTTGTTTCATTGTTTTATCCAGGCCCTCATTGGAGCCGTCTAGAAAAATAACATTTCCTTTTCCCTGTTCTGCAAAATGCTTTATAGCATCGGTCCACATTGAAAATAAAATGAACGAACTGTCTAATCCGGCTGCTCTGATTTCAGAAGCGGCTTTATTCATACCTCTTGCAACCTCTTCTCTGAAGAGTGCAATACCTTCACCGCGCATTTTAGCTGCAATCTTTTCCGCTTCAGCAGAAATTTTAACAGCCAAACCTTCTGCTTCAGCTTGCTTTGTCTTGCGGATTAGCAGAGCCTGAGCCTCATTTTCAGCGGCTGCTTTTAAATTGCTCGAAGCCACAACCTGGGCCATGGATTGCATAATTGTTTCATCAAAAGAAATGTCATTGAGTTGTAAATCAATTAAGTGATATCCCCAGCTTTTCAAATCTTCATCTAAATTGGATTTAACGGCCTCAACGATATCACGTCGCAATGCTAAAATTTCATTCTGCCTTTTTGTGGCAACAAATCCGCGAACACTGCCCTCAACCGTGCGGTTTAAGGTCTGCATTAAGCTTCCGAAATCAATAAATTTAAAGGCTACACTTTTAATAGTTTCCTCAGTTTGATCAATGACCGAATAAAGCAGCATGGCTTTAAAATTTACATTGGCCTGATCCTGCGTGATGGCCTGAAAAGCCAATTCAATGGATTGATTCTGAATAGAGATACGGCGAAACACGGTCTCTAAAAAAGGAATTTTAACACTTAAGCCCGGATACATAATCCTGCGGTATTTTCCGAACATGGTAACGACAGACACTGTTCCCTGCTGAACGGTTACAAAAAGTCCGCCTATCACAGCTATAACTACCAAAGCGATCATTATTGTAAAAAAACTCAATTGCTCAAACATTTAAGACTCCCTTTTAATTCAGAAAAACCATAACACAATCTTGTCAACCTTGCCAATATTGTCTAAGATGGCCCGATGTCTTTTAACATGCATGCACAAAAACAATGACGGATTTTGTTGCAGAAAAAGGTAATTACGATGAAGAGTTCTGAAATCAGAGATAGTTTTGTAAATTACTTTAAAAAACATAGTCATACCTATGTTTCCAGTTCCAGCCTGATACCGGAAAATGATCCCACATTGATGTTTGCCAATGCGGGAATGAATCAATTTAAAAATTTATTTTTAGGATTGGAAAAGCGCCCCTACACAAA
>JAYTFA010000365.1:0-2224 GCA_043734765.1 Pseudobdellovibrio sp.
CTTTCGTGCGCGGAATGCTTTTGCCGGAAATGTTTTGAAAAGCTACGGTCTCTTCTTCGCCGATAAACATTTGGCTGCCGATGATGACGTTTTGTTTAATGGCAACTATGTGATAATTGTTTGGTTCTAGGCCCACAAACATAAAGTAACCGTTTTCAGAGGTAGAGCTCTGAGTAAAAGACGGGATCATAAACTGATCAAAGTATATTGGCGCAACTCCCGGGGCCGTGTCGATTTCAACCTTTGCATCAGTTACCGGCTTTCCATCAGAAAGAACTCTTCCGATAAGGATGGGTCCGTTTTTAGAAATAAATTCTATTTTCTGAGCGTCAGATATATATTCGATTACGCCGTTGACCCATTTTGTTGTAAACATTGAGGTTTCGGTTTTTTCGCCCGTTTGTCGGATCGAAGTAACGTTTTTATAAATTCTACTGGGATCAAAAACTCTGCTGATCGTTGAGGAGTATTTTGAAATATTCATAAACGCGCCATTGGGTTCTGACAGAGTGCTTTGATTATCAAAAAGGGTAACCGAAATATCTTGAGTACTCGCAGATGCCACCGATGTCTTGTTGAGTAATTTGGCTGCAACAACGCTTGCATTACCGGTAGGTGCTGGATTAGCCGCAATGGTTTCAGGTCGGCCTACGCGAATAAAAGGGCCTTCGAAAAAGCTGCCCCTGCTTTGTAAATTAATTAATTTTTCACGGTCTACGCCGATTAAGCCGCCATTGCGATCTTTTATTTGTGCGACCAAATAGCCATTCGGAGATTCGATATCAATTGTATATAAGCCTGCCTTTAAATCAATTCGTCCGATTTCCCGAACTTGACCTTCTTCGATTCTTTTAAGTTCTATGTAATGATCAACGATACCCACTCCATCGATTAACTCAAACTTACCTCTGATGGTGGCCCATTTTTTTGATGGTGATAAAATCTGAGCCTCGCCGGATTGAGAATTTAAATTACCCTCATCCTGTTTTGCCGAGAAAACTTGTTCATAGGTTAAATTTTTAATTTCGTTTTTAATTTCCGGATCAGGTTTGTTAAAAAGTGCAACCGAACGAATCGCGGGCTCAGGCATCTGTGCCGCGAATTCTCTTTTATTAAATTTCATTTCCGTTATTTCAATTTTTAATTCAGGAGCGGCCAAACTCAAATTGCTTAAATAGGTGGATGATGTCTGTGCTTGCGGAATTTTTTGTTGAATCCTATTTGCCTGTTGATAAACATAATAGGCCGGGGTTTTTCTTTCTTGAGTAATCATGATTGGACGATGAATAGCTACGATGCGAGATTGCTCGGTTTTGGAAGTAAAAAATAAAACTGATGACACTATCACAGATAGTGCAAATAAATACATCGTCAAAAAAGCTCCTGACTACCCATATAGGATAGTTAGAAAGGCACCTCTTCGTCAAACACACTGCCACTGTCGCGACTTTGGTTAAGCATGTTTTTTATATCGACGGCTCTTTTGCGTCCCAGACTATCTTCCAGACCAATGTCCTGAAATCTCTTGGTATCTGGATCTCGGCGCTCAATGTGAACTTCTACCGACACACGGTAGGGTCTACGTGCTCCCAGAACGACCACTTGAGTGTAAAGCCGTTCTTTGGTTTTGGGTGTTACTTCAAAACCCTTAAAGGTCCGATCGTGATAATAAGACTGAATAACTCGACCATTCTCGCTAACACTGCGGACCTGACCAAGGGCTGCAGTTATAGCAATACGATGCTGTTTTACCGAAAAATTGGATTCTTCAATTATAAACCCCGGCGTTTGGCATCCGACAAAAACCAAAATAAAAAAATATTTTAAATATTTTATTATCACTTACTGTCCTTTATTTTGTGTTTGCCTTATTCCAATCACTTAAGAACATTTCAATACCTTTTGTGGTCAATGGATGTCCCGTCATGGACTGCATGACTTTGAAGGGGATAGTGGCAATATCCGCACCCATCATGGCTGCGGTTTGTAAATGCATGGGGCTTCTTACGGAAGCAACCAGAACCTCCGTAGCAAAATCATAATTTCTGTAAACTTGAATAACTTCTCCGACCATCATCATACCGTCCGTGCCGATATCATCAAGGCGCCCAACAAACGGGGAAACCATTGAAGCCCCGGCTTTTGCCGCCAAAAGCGCCTGCATTACAGAAAACACCAGAGTTACATTCGTTTTTATTCCCTCTGCGGTCAGCTTTTTTACCGC
>JAYTFA010000366.1:0-2070 GCA_043734765.1 Pseudobdellovibrio sp.
TCCGTACAGCATTACTACGATCAAGCCATGAAAAGAGCTGGCGTTGACCACACATCGACCCATATTATGCGACATAGCTTTGCTACACACTTTATGGAAACCACTAAAGACCCAATCGCGCTTAAAGGCATCTTAGGTCACTCGACATTAAAGATGACCGATAAGTACGCCAAGGTAACTGATAAAACGGTTTATGATGGGATGATGAAGTTTAACGAAGCCATTTTGGACAGTAAGTCGAGAAAGGCTGAGAAGTAACAATATGGCTCAATGGCGAACCCGCCTAAGCACCTGAAACTAGAAATGTATTTTTATTTTCCAGAAAAAATTGGTAGTGAGAGCCGGACTTGAACCGGCGACCTATGGATTATGATTCCATTGCTCTAACCAGCTGAGCTACCCCACCACGGTTTCTGGAGCTTAGATTAATAATGAGAGGCTCCGGAGTTGTCAATGCGGACAGCTATTTACCTTTAAATTTGTGACTAATTGCTTTTTAAATAACCATCGGGCTGTCATATTTACAGCTATGCGTCTAAATATCTGATGCTTTTTAAAGTTAATCTCTTTAGTATTTTTTAATGAAAAAATTTTTTTTGTTATGTGGCGTTTTGATTTTCTGGGGAAGTTGTAAAACCTCACCCACTTTTGTGGCTGTTCCGTTTGAACCTTTTGAAATCAGAAAAATCGTTGAAAAAGGCATTCAACCGGTTGTTATTCAGGCGGGTAAAGGCGTATGGCCTGCAGTCACCTATAAAGAATTGTCTCCGCTCAGGCTTGATGCGAAAAAAATTAAAATTGCCGTGCTCGGTGATACCGGTTGCAGATTGAAAGAGTCTCACGGTAAGGGGTCTTACCAGAACTGTAACCTCACTCAGGAGTGGCCGTTTCCGGAGATTGTTCAGTCTCTGGTTAAAGAATCTTACGATTTTGCAATTCACCTGGGGGATTACCATTACCGCGAGCAGTGTTCGGATAAAAAACTTTGTTCGGGCTACACCAACAGTATCGGCTATGGCTGGAACGCCTGGTGGGATGACTTTTACGGGCCGTCACAGGCTTTATTTAAAAAATCACCGGTGTTGTTGGTTCGTGGAAATCATGAAGATTGTAACCGGGCTTATGCCGGTTGGGGGCCTATTTCCGCGGGTAATAAAAAATTTGAAGATGTCTGTACAGAAACTGAACCCTATCAGTGGATTGAAATCGGAGATTTGGTTTTTATCAATTTTGATAACGCCGCATTTGAAGACCGTAAGCCCACCCCGGAAAAGCAAAAAGAAAAGTGGATTCAAGCATTGCGTGAAATATCAAACCGTATAACGCAACTAAAATCCAAAAAAGAAATCTGGTTTATCGCACATAAGCCGGTGTTGGGATTTGTTCCGGTGGGTGTTCAGCAGGAGCCATCGGCTATCGGGGAGTATCTTAAAGTTTTATTGGAAGAAACGGGTCTTGTAAAAAAGATAGATTATATTTTAGCGGGACACATTCACAATCAGCAGTTGGTATTTTCGCAAAAAGATCTGCTGCAGATAATTGTGGGACACTCGGGAGCAGCTTTGGATCCTTTCGGTCATAAAATAACAAATAAAAAGATGATATCAACAACGGATAGCAGCAGCAGATTCGGGTATGGCCTATTTGAACGAAAAAGTTTTAAAAACTGGAAATTTATTTTTAAGGATGTAAAAGGTAAAACCGATTTGAGCTGCACGGTCCGAAATAAAAAAATCAATTGTCGTTAAAAACTGTTTTTTTATTTTTTTCTTTCAATGTGTTTTTGCAGAGCCCAGAGTCGGATAATTTTTAGATACTCGTCTTTCATTCCGAATAAAACGAGCTGTTGCTGAAAGAGTTTTTCTTTATCGTTATTGTACTTATCAGCAACATAATGAATTTTGGCCTTCATTTCATGAAGATTGGCTTCATCGTCCTGAGGCAGGGCAATTTCAAGCACCTGATCAAGTTGATATTTAGTGGTGTCGGTAAATAAAATTGCGGCCTCTGAAAACTCCTGAATTTTAATGATTTCCGATAAGGACGTAAGCTCATCGAGCTGAACCGTAA
>JAYTFA010000367.1:0-2207 GCA_043734765.1 Pseudobdellovibrio sp.
CAAACATTGTACCTGAAGAGGCTTTGGGTTCACCGCCTCCACCTAAATAAGTTAAGTAGTTTTCTGCCTTAGAATGTGTGGAGATCAGTAAGATGAGAAGGGAGACGTAAAGTTTCATAGATGCTTTATTTTCTCATAAAGCTCGGTTTGTAACAATGAGACTCTGTTTGAACTCTACTCTATGAAGGTCCAGTTAAATCCAGTTAAATCCAGTTAAATCCAGTAAATCCCTACGGCCCAGGAAAACAGATTGGCGCAGACCGCGGAGAGTGCTGCTTTTCTAAAAGTAATCTTATAAAAATAAAACAGAATCACCGCCTCCACCACCGGTGCAAAAATTTTCGCAACAATCACATAATGCAGATAAGTGGCCTTAAATTGCATAATGATCATCGGAACGATAAAAAAGATAATCGGATGAGTGGCCAAATTGACAACCAGATTGATTTCGAGAATTTTCGGGATTTTTTTTATGGTTCTGAGGAAGAGATAATAAATTTTGCAAACTGAATCCAGTGCGCTGAAATAAATTAAAAAAGAAAACAGAATGTATATTGAACTGCAAATAAAAAATACGTTTAGGTCTGACTTGTTCTGACAGGATTTATACCAAGCGATCAGCGGAAGATAATTGTGACCGATAAGGGCTATCAAGGCGGTTTGCAGAGGATAGAAGTAGGTTGATAAAATGATGGCGCTGAATATTAAAAATGACGCCGCAAATTTGAGGCTGTGGCGTTTATAAAGATAAAGTTGATAGCAAAAAACAAAAATTAAAACAATAGATTCCAGTAAAAGCGGATGCTCTGTGAGAAAGATTTTTTTGTTTAATACATCGGAAATAATGCGGTAAACAAACACGAACGCCCCATGCAAAAAAATGAAATGTAAGCAGCTTCGCTCTGGCGTTGCCTCCAAAGGACAGGGTTGAGTACCTGAGACTTGAAAAAATATACGGTACGCCCCATAATATGGGACCAACAAGTAAAATCCACAGTGGGAAAAAGCTGCTGGTTAAAAAATAGAAGAGGGCTGCGGTAACGAATAAAATCAGAACCCGATCAGACCTCGATAGAAATAAAGTGCGCAAAAATGAGATTTTTAAAGTCTCTTTGAGGAGCTTGGCTCTGAGTAGGTCGAAGTAAGCAAACATGACTCTATACAGTTGCAAAAAACAAGCAGGTTTATAGCGATTCTGTCGGGTTAGAATTTTAACAATTTTAACAATGTACATAAAAAGTAGACAGGCAAACTCTATTTTCGACAGTCTCATTTTAAAACACAAAAAGGCTCATGTTCATCCTCAATTCTGCCGAAATATTAAATAAGCCATTTGAGGGTTAAATTATGAGTTTTATTAGGTTAATTACAATCTCATCATTATTTTTTAATCTCTCGGCATGCTCGTTTGCCGGATCTAAACTTCAAACTATTTTAGATCGTCAAATCGGTAAAACTAAAATCATTGAAAAAACCAGATTAGAACTCGACAGCATCCTCGGAAAAAAAGATTCCCGTCTGAAAAGCAGCATTCTGGATTTTGTTTCCGACAGAGTAGAAGTAAAATACACAGATATTCTGATCGACGGAAAAAAAGCCCGCGTTCGCGTGGTGGCCAATGTTCCGAAATTAGATGAGCTCGGAACGCTTATTTTATTAGCCAGTTTTTTACCCCGTGAAAAAATGCTGGATATGACGATCCAGGATGTTTTAACCGAGATTTCCAAAAATTCACGAAGGCCCGCAAACCACACAGATATAGTTAATGAAACCTACGAATTCAATGTGGATTTTGAAAAGGGCAAAGAGTATTGGATGGCCAATTCAGAGCAGCTCAGCCGTGCTTTCAGTAAGCGCAATTTAATCACAAAAAGATAGCATCAAGACCTTGGTCTAGGAATTCGTTCTAGACTCGAACCTAGCGGTATTTCGGCCTAAAATCAGGGCGTGAGACATTTTCGAAAATATTTTAAATTAACTGCGGCGTTTGTACTGTTTCCGGTAGCGCTGTTCTTTTCTGTTTATTCTTTGGAGCAACAGGGTTTTTTTAAGATTGATAAAGTAGAGATTCGGGTGGATGCGCCAGCTTCGCAAAAGAACTTTGTGGCCGCTAAAGTTAAACAATTGCAGATTAAGCTGAATTCAATCAAAGGAATTCCACTCTGGAAAGCGCCGCTCAGCCAGGTTTCGCAATCTTTAAAAGAAGA
>JAYTFA010000368.1:0-5940 GCA_043734765.1 Pseudobdellovibrio sp.
GTTAAAAAACGAATCGGTTATCTTCCTGAAACACCCCCGCTGTATACAGATATGCTTGTTCAGGATTACTTAAAGTATGTAGCGGAATTAAAACAGGTGCCAACCACAAAAATTAAATCTTTTGTTGAAAGAGCATTGGCTAAGACTCAGTTGACGTCGGTTAAAAGTAGGTTAATACAGAACCTGTCAAAAGGTTTCAAACAACGCGTGGGCATTGCTCAAGCCCTCGTATCCGAGCCCGAAGTTCTGATCCTCGATGAACCCACGGTGGGCCTCGACCCAAAACAGGTTTCTGAAATTCGCGATCTCATCAAAGAACTCCAGGGCGAACATACGATTATTCTTTCAACCCATATTTTACCGGAAGTGCAGGCCACCTGTAATAAGGTGATTATTATTCATGAGGGCAAAATTGTGGCGCAGGAAACTATTGAGCAAATTGAAAAAATGAACAAGGGTTTTGTGATGCTTACGGTTAAAACAAAAAAATCAAATTCAATCGAAGCTCAACTGAAAAGTATAGAGGGCGTAAAAGAAGTTGAAGTTCTGTCGTTGCAACATTACAGAGTTAAGTTGGTAGAGCAGGAAGATCTCATCGAAAAAATTGCAAGCGAAGTAATTAGATCCGGGGCCGGGTTGATGGAACTTTCACCATCCCGTGCAAATCTGGAAGATGTGTTTCTCAAACTGACCTATGGGCAAGAAAAGGTTGAGGTTTAAATATGAAAGGTACTTTGGTGATTTTCCGAAAGGAATTTGCAGGTTTTTTTAAAAGTCCGTTATTTTATTTTCTTTCTTTCATGATGACAATTTTGCTGAGTATTCTGTTTTCAATATCACTTGATAAGTTTGCGCAGACGTCTTCAAATGCCATGTTGCAGTTTGGAACCCAGCCGCAGTTATTAAATATTCATTACTCCGTTTTTTTACCCCATCTATCCATTATTAATTTGATCTTTATTTTTTTGATTCCTGCGCTGACAATGAAACTTATTTCTGAAGAAAAAAAAATAAGAACATTTGATTTGCTGCTGACCTCCCCCATCAGCTCGCTGGCTATAGTTATGGGAAAATATCTTGCCGCGCTGGTTACAATTTTCGGATTAATCCTTGTTTCCTTTATTTATCCTATTGTATCAAGGCAGGTTTTTGAATTTTCGTGGGCTCCCACTCTTGTGGCGGCGTTAGGAATATTTCTGGTGGCAGCTGTCTACACTGCGATGAACTTGTTTGCATCAAGCCTTACAGAAAATGGGCTGATTGCATTTGTCTTGTCGATTATATTTAATTTATCGATATGGTTTATCGGAGCATTGAATGAGTCCTTTGATGAGCCTCATTTAAAAAGCATACTCGAGCATATGTCGTTAAATAATCATCTGGCTGCAATGATCGAAGGCACCATAAGAACTAACGGATTGATATTCTTTTTCAGTTTAATATTTTTATTCTGTTTCTTAACCGAACGGGTTATCGAATCGTCAAGATGGAGAGCATGATGAGTTCAAAAGGAAAATTATTGTTTACGATTTCAATTCTGAGTGCGTTGGCATTAGGCGGCCTGTTTTTTGCGATCAGAGTATGGATGCCCTTTATGTGGTTTGTGGTAGCACCCTCGATTATTGGTTTTATAGGCTGGATTTACCTTGATCGCCGGCAAATCATCGGTTTCTTTAATATGAAAACGACGAAGCAAGGTTTAAATATGGGTGTCATAACATTCATCACTCTGGCACTGTTGGCAGCTCTAAATTATGTCGGCGCCCGGCACTATGCAACCTACGATTTTTCGAGCAGTCATGTTAACTCCATCTCCGATCAGTCAAAAAAGATTCTCTCTTCTCTTGAATCCGAGCTGAATGTAAAATTCTTTTATAAAACTGGTGCAGAAAGAGCTGAAGAAAATAAAAAAATATTCCGCGAACTGGTTAAACATTATCAGGATGCCAGCAATAAAATTAATCTGGAAATAATTGAAATTAATGAAAGACCGAAGCTTGCAATGGAATTCGGTGCAAATAAAGGAACGGGCGAAGCCTTTGTTGAATATAAAGGCAATAAAAACAGAATCGAAAATTACAGCGAGCAGGATTTTACCAATGCCATCATTAAACTTACCCGAAAAGAAAAAAAGAATATTTATTTTTTGCAGGGACATAATGAAAGAAGTATCGACGACGAGAAAAATGAGGTCAGCTTATTCGGTTTCAGACAAATGCTGGAAAAAAATTCGTTTAATGTGAAAAAGTTAAGCCTGGCAACGGCTACAAAAGTTCCAGACGATGCCAATCTTCTTGTTATTGCCGGTCCGACTCAGCAATTTCAATCTTCAGAGGTTAAAGCTCTGGAGGATTATCTGACTCTCGGGGGTAATTTATTATTAATGCTGGATGAAAAAGAAACCGTCGGTTTGTCGGGTCTCTTAAAAAAACTAGGGGTGGAGCTTGAGCCTCATTATATTTATAACGTGTTTGATTCGCCAATGGGAAAGGTCGTCAATGCCCAGGCCGCTACTGTGGCGGTACAATATTCAACGACAAGTGAGATAACCAAGGTTTTTACGGCCAATCAAATGACGGTGTTCCGTAACCCACACTCGCTTAAAATTTCCGACGAAATTAAATTGATAAAAGCAGAAGTGCTGGTGCGCACGCCTGACTCGGCGGTGGCATTAGCTGAGCTTGACAGTAAAGACTACACGGGAAAACCCCAATCATTCAATTTAGCGGTGCTTGTTAACGGAAAACTGAGCGCTGATGCAAAAGATTTTTCGGCGGCCATTTACGCTGACACCGATTTCGTAAGTAATATTTTACTTTATCAGAATATAAACCGTGACCTCGCCTTAAATACTGTTTCCTCTCTGACAAAAGAAACAGATTTGATTTCTGTTTCTGCTAAAGAGCCGATGGTCTCTAAAATGCTGGTATCACCTCCGGAATTTAACCAGTTTTTTAAATTTACGGTTGTTGGACTGTTTTTTCCGCTTCCATTTGTATTTATGATATTAAGTTTGGTGCTTTGGTACAGGCGGAGACATGCTTAATGAAATTGAATAAGACTTTTTTCTTTGCCCTGTTCACCCTGATTGTCATTTTGGCTGTTTATCTATTTGATTATAAGGTGGAAATAAATAACGAAAAAATCAAGCAGGCGTTAATTTTAGATTATGATGTTGCTCAGGTAAGTTATATTCATATTTTAAAACCCGATATTAACATCGGATTGCAAAAAAGCCAGTCGGGTTGGGCTTTACTTGAGCCAATTCAGGACTCGGGCGATAATGAAAATGTCGAGGAGCTGTTAAATTCGCTCGCAAACGAAAAGCAGATTTCAGTTGTAAGGGACTCTGAAACCGTTCTGACCGAAAAGGATTTGCAGGAGTACGGCTTAGATAAGCCGGCCGCTGTTTTTAACTTTAAAAATAATCTGGGACACACAAAAAAAATAACAGTCGGATCCGTAAAAAATTACGAAGGTAACAGTTATTTGCGTGTTGATTCCCAGAATAGAATTATTATTGCGGACTCTGTCTGGTTTGCTAAATCAGAAAAAGATCTGATCCACTACCGCGAGAAAAAACTTTATCGCAATAGCCTGGCCAAAATAATTAAAATTAAAGTTCAGTCGCTGCGTGACAGTTTTGAATTGAAGCTAGTTGACGGAAAATGGCTCGGTACGGAACAAAAGGTTAGCGTCGATCAAAACCATGTTCGTGAACTTCTCAAAAAATTAGCTGAAACCAATATAGTTCAGTATGTATTTGAAGGTGAACCATCCTCGGCACTGGTTACGGAAAAGGGTCTTGATAAGAGCCCAGTTCGATTGGAGCTTCAAACGAATGATTCAACTTGGTCGGTATCGCTTAATCAGAATGTTGCAGATAAAGCCCTTTATGCTTTAACTGAAAGCCCCACTTTTTTAGTAAAAATTGATCTTCCGGCGTGGGAGTTTTTCGGAAACCTTAATTTAGATCAACTTCGCGACAGATCCTCTGCTTTAGCATTTAACATAGATGAAGTTCAAAAAATCTACTTTAAAGAAAACGATAAAGAGCTGGATTTTATTTCGGCGGCAGGAAAATGGAAGGTCAACAGCAAAACGGCCTCGACTTCAATTCCTAATGAAAGTCAGATCAAAAAAACAATAGGCAAAATTCATGATATAAAAATTTCGGAGTTTATTGATGAGGGAACCGGTCGAAAGAAATTTGAAGGAAAGAATATGCTCATACTCAAATCCGTAACGGATAAATTGGTTTTGCAACTCAATTGGGGACCATCTTTCAAAATAAAAAAATCCGGAGATGAAAAAGAATATTATTATGCCCGCACCCAGTTGTCAGACACAATTTTTGCGCTCGATAAAAAATTGATCGATTCCCTGGATTTTGATAAAATTTTGACTTTAAAACAGGTTGAATCCGAAAAAATAAATGAAAAATCCGGAGAAAAAATTGAAAACTAACATCAAGTGCAAATCTCCCACCCGCGTTGACCTCGCAGGCGGAACACTGGATATGTGGCCCCTCTATAATTTCACAGCTGGGGCTACCACTATTAATCTGGCTATTGATATCTGGACAACGGCTGAAATCAATATTCGCACAGATCGTAAAATTCTGATCAACTCGCCGGATCTCAAAAAAAAATGGGAGTTTCAGGATCTTCAGGCTTTCCGTGAAGCTCAGGATTTGTCACTTAACTTTTATCAGATTATATTTTTTCAGTTTAGCCAGTTTCTGGAGAAGCTCGGGCATGGTTTTGAAATCATAACCACTTCAGAAAGCCCGATTGGCGGAGGTTTGGGAGGAAGCAGTAGCCTGACAATTTCAATATTAAAGGCCTTACATCAATTACTGAACCTTCCGTTGCCGCCTACACATGAGCTTGTTAACTTAGCCCATAATATTGAAGCTGAAATGCTCAGAACACCTACCGGCACGCAGGATTATTATCCGGCAGTTACGGGGGGACTCAGTTTTATTGAGTACCGGGCCGATTCTACACGGCAAATACTTCTATCTATTGAAAACACCCCTTTTGCAGACAACTTTTTGTTGGTTTACACCGGACGATCCCACCACAGCGGGCTTAATAATTTTGAGGTTCTAAAGTCTGCAGTAGAAGGTGACCCAGCGGTTCTGAATGCTTTAATGCAAATTAAATTAATTTCCGAGGAACTCAAAACCGCTATTCAAAACAGTCGATGGGAATCTATTCCCGAATTGTTTAAACGGGAGTACGCGGCACGTATTCAGTTAACGCCGGCTTTCACGAGTCCAGAAATTGAAAAATTAGCTGAGATTTGCTTAGCGGCGGGGGCCTTGGCTGTTAAAATATGTGGAGCGGGCGGAGGCGGCTGCGTTTTGGTTTGGGTCCTCCCGGAAAACAGAGAAAGGGTCGTGTCGGCATGTCAAAAAGAAAAATTTCAGTGCCTGAACGCAAAACCGGTAAGTCCCCTGATGTAAAAAGCGAAGATAAAGAGATTCTTCGTTTTATTGGTATATCTTTGGCAGGTGGGAAGTCGGATAAAGCCTGTGTTGCAGTTTTAGAATACTACCCTGAGAATAATAAAATATTTCTTTCCCGTCTTTTTGAAAAAATAAAATCAGATGAAAAAATTTCCGGTGATTTAAAAATTCATGAGCTCATAGAACAGAATCTTGCCTCTACCCAGTATGTGGCATTTGATACCCCTTGGAATCTTCCTAATTGTATTACGTGTAAGATGAAATGTCCCGGTTACGAAAGTTGTCATGAATCGCATATTGAATGGATGTGGCATCATCAGGACGACAAGCTTAAGAAAAAACGCCCGAAAAAACTTTTTACACCTTACACTCAGCGATGTGTCGAAATGCATTTTCAGACGGAGCTTGAGGAAGCGTTTAACCTGCATCATGCTTTAGGAGCCAACTCGGCACCTTTGTTGGCCAGA
>JAYTFA010000369.1:0-5629 GCA_043734765.1 Pseudobdellovibrio sp.
CCCTGCGAGAAAGCCAGGATTGCATTTCCCGCTCCTGATAATGGATCCAGTACATCTTTCAAATCTTTGTCGGAGGCCACGAATCCGGACTTACCGCCGTCTTTATTAAACCCAACCAAGCCACCGCTTGCACTGAAGCCGTCATTAAGTGACATTTCCATAATGATGGCCTGTACGTAAACCTGATCGCGGGGAATATCCAGTTTTGCCAGAATTTCCATAACATGATCGTAATCCTGCTTACTTGCGGAAATAACCAGCGAGTTCGTATTTTTGTCGGCTTTGATTGTGACATCACCGCCGAATATTCCTTCTCGCGCGGCCGCTTGCCCTTGAGGTGCAATACCGATTCCCGCAGTTGGACTGCCGGTCTGAGCTTTTGGTCCGGCATCTTTAGTAACCTGTTGCAGAGTTTCAGCAATTTTATCTGCTTCGCCGTGCTTTACATAATAGACATAAACGCCACCTGAATCTTCAGCTTTAACCCTGAAATCCAGTTGTAAAATAAGTTTTTTAACGCGCGCGATACCTTGTTTATTGCCGACAACAACCAATGAATTAGTTCGGTCTTCGGGGAAAACCAAAAAATAACTGGCGCCGGTTTTACCGGTGGTGGCTGTCGTGTTCGTTGCTCCGAAACGGGGAACGCCGGATGCAAAGCCGCCGGCTGCGCTGGTTTGGGATTTCTGTCCTTTATTAACGACTTTATCGATTAATTCCGCAATATCTTTTGCTTTCGCATACTTGATACCTACAACTTCAAGCTGATCTTCAAAGCCCGGAACATCCAACTGGTTGATGATTTTCATCACACGATCAATATTGGCGCCGAAGTCGGAAATAATAAGTGAATTCGTCTGACCGAAGGCCGACATCTCACCGTAACTTGAGGTTAACAGTCTTAAATCTTTTTGAACCGTATCTGCGGTAATATGTTTTAAATGAATAATCTTGGTGATCATCTGATCTGAATTAGGATAATAAGTCCCTGAATAAGTATCGATATTGTCACGCTGAGCGGATCTGGCATTTCTGATTTTTAAAAACCCGCCGCTCGGTACAACGGTAAAACCGTTAATAGCCAGAGCCGATAAAAAAGCCTTGTAGGCCTCAGAAACCGTAATTTTACTTGGCGCCAGAATTGTAATTTTACCTCTGACAGTGGAGTCGATGATAAAGTTTTTGCCGGTTAATTCGCTGATCGCTTTAATTACGTCCGTAATTTCAACATTAGGAAAGTCAAAAGATTCAATGGTTTCCGGAAAATTCTCTGATGTAATATCTTCGGGATTGGCTCTTGCAAACTTACCTTTTTGATTTGTATTTAAAATTCCGGATTTAATACCCTTTGAAGGACCGATAATTTTTTCATTGCGGGATGGCCCCGTTGCAGCCGACGGCGGATTGCCACGCGTTGGCGGGCTCGGTGCACCGAAATCAACAGCGCCCAAATCTTCCGGAGCGGGTGGAAGTTCGTCAAACTGTGCATGCGAAGTTAATGCAAACAATAAGCTTGTTGCAGTAACGGTTGAAAAAATTCTTTTCTGAAAGGTCATTCCTAAACCCCTTTATTAAAATGGACTGAAAACTACTTAATATCGTAAGTAAACGTATCTGTTTTTCCGCCGCGTTCGATCTGCATTTTCACCTGAGTGCCGTTTTTCAGGGTGTTGTACATTTCCATGGCTTTCTGAACGCTGTCGACGGGCTCGTTATTTACGCCTTTTATGACGTCCATTCTCTGTAAGCCCAGCTGTTCATAAATACTTCCCGGTTGCATATCCAACACTCTGAAACCATTGATTTCACCTGTGTTCGGATCGCGGTTAGGGACAGCTCTGGCCTGCATAAGTACACTTGATAAATCATTCGTGTATTTCAATAAGTCAGTTCGCTTGATCGCAAAAGTGTTATTACCTATGCTCTGAACTTCCTTGCCCGGCTTGGCGGATTCAGTTTTTGAAACCCCGAAAGCCACTTTATTTCCGGTTTTATTAAGCTCTAAATACTCAAGCGCACCGGTGCTCCCATTGCGGATGTAAACCATATTTCTTTCAATTTTTTCAACTTTGGCCAAACCTTCAATGTCGGCACCGGTTGAATAAGAGCCGTTCATATTTTTACTTTTAATTTCAAGTGCAACGATGGATTTATTAGGATCCGAATGCACTAACGTACCGATCACATTGATCGGTAATTTTGAAGGCATAGGTTCATTGTCTTTATGAGAGTCACGTTTTTTTGATGAGGAAATAGCGTCCGGCATAACTCCGGTGGAAGAAAATAAGTTTCGATTCAAAATCACCGAAAACTGACTTCGATCAACAAAAACGGGTGATTTAACAGATACTATTTTTTTAGGCGGCGCCTGATCCGGAATCATCAACTCACGGAAATAAATAATACTCAGATCGGCTATAGTAAATGCAATAAATGCAAGTAGGGCATACAAAGCCACTTTTGAAATTCTCGAGTTGTCGTTACGCGCTGCTGATTTTCCGATTTTCATTCATAAAAAGAATATCAAATAGCCCTAGGTCAGGAGTAGTAACATCAAGCATCCGGCTTAAATCTAGACCCATTCTGGACTTACGGCTAAATTTGAATTTTACTCCTTCTAAAAGCTACAAAACTCATTCGAAGGTCTGCTAAACTAATGTCTGGATGAGTAATAAGTTGACCATGACGGTCATATACTTCACGGACGGAGCGCTCATAGAAGATTTGCATGTACGCAAATCCCTGCTTCGTATCCCTGAAATCATTCAATGCTTAAGAGAAAATCAAGGTGAGTTTTTAAACTGCGATCTTTTCATCGCGATGATGGATCAAACTCTTTTCAATCAGTTGAATTATCATCAGAAAATGCGATTAAAAACACTTTTACAGAAATCATTATATGATCGCTGGGTTAAGCAGGGCGTAGAGCCAGATCTTATTATTAAGCGAAAAGACTATTCTGATTTCTGTCATATCGCTTCGGCTTTTACAAAGTTAGCCACTATCGAACAACTTAAAGTCGTTACAATCGGGCCGGGTTTTGATGAATTAGAAGCCTTTTTAAGATTGAACCTGAAGCTCCAGAGTAGCCCCCTCTTTGACATGATTTCTCAGGATCCCAAATTGGATTGGTTCTGGGCTGACGTAAAAAGTGGTATTCAACTGCATTCATAGTGTATTTTTTAGCCAAATCCCTCCGTTTTTATCTTCAAATATCCGAATTTTATAAAAAAGTAGACTAAATAACCCGTTTTATGGTTTTCTACGCCGCGAAACTAAACAAAATATTAATAAACCAAGAGGATATATATGAAAAAAATCTTATTCGCGTTAGCAATGGCTACTTCTGTTTTTGCTCAGGCATCTCTTTTAACTTTCGAAGACGGTTCTAAAGCTTTAAACGGCGTAAATTTAAAAGCAACAGCTGCTATCAACGATAAAGACAGCAAACCAACTTCAACAAAGTTGGATATCTTAGGTGCAGGCTTAAGAACTAAAGCTGTTTTAATATCTGAAGTTAAAGTTTATGTTGCCCAGTTATTTTCTGACAATAAAGCCGGTTTCAGCCGTGATGCAAATACCGCATTAACAAGCCTAGTTCAAACCTCTAACCGTGTAGCTTTAAAACTAGATATGTTAAGAACAGTATCTGCAGCTTCATTGGTTACTTCTTTCAAAGAAGCTTTAGCTGCAAATAATATTGCTCTGGACGCAGAATTAACAAGCGCACTTGGTTTAATGGAAAAAGCAGCCGATGCAACTTCCGGTAAATCAATTACTTTATTGATGACCAAAGATAACAATAAAACAAATTTGTACTACGAAGACACTAAAGGTAACAGCGTTTCAATGGTCGGTTCGCCTGAAATGATGACAAAAATTATGTCGATCTGGCTGGGTAAGCCGGTTGATGACGGACTAGCAAATTTGAAAAAGCAACTTTTGAATCCGGTTTACTAATTAATAGATTAAAAATTGAAAAGCAGCTTTCGAGCTGCTTTTTTTTGTCTGAATTTTTTTGTAACGCATTTCGATATTTACGGGAGATTAAATGAAATCAGCTTTGGCATTTATTTTAATATTGGCACTTACTTCTTGCGGACAGATTACCAGAATTATGGACGGCACTGAAAATCTGCCGAAGCAGATTCAGGAAACTAACGACGGAATGAAAAAAACCAATGAAGCTATCCGCAAACAAAAAATGGGCGTGGCTTTTGAAATCTTAAAAAATGAAAAAATGCGGGCTAATTTGGTTCCGATTCCCTTCAATATGATGTCGGCCGCAAAGACAATGGCCGAAGCCTTAACTGCCGAAGAAGCTGTTTTGTTTGTAAAAAACTATGTATCTGATCTTAATAAATCCCAAGTCGACACGGTTTACCCCCCGATGGACGAAGAAAAGTTTGAGCATGAGAGACAAGCTGATCTCTTCATGATTATTTTAATTTCCGGCTTTTTGCCTGAAACGACAGTCACTGAGATCATCGAAAAAGAATCCAATTCAGGTGAAAATCTGCAGATCATGCTCAACATCTTAAGATTACGGGTCTATTTCAATAACGACATGATGTTATTTATGGCTACATTGGGTTTAGATGCAAATGTAGATGCTACAGGCAAGCACTCTGTTCTTGATGACAAATCAAAACTGGATACTTTAGGTAAAATTGAAAAAGCCATTAAGTATAATGAAATTATAGAATTTATTTGCAATTTGGATTTTGCAGATCAGGTTGATGCTCAGATTACGGGATTTAAATTTATAAAACCTCTGGACAAAGCATTGGCAAAAAACAACTGGGCCCTGATTTCGGAGCGTGCACAGTCTGATTTTAAAGCACAGAGTCTTTCAAAAGATCCTGCTAAAAATGAAGCTGAAACTAAAGATTACGCTGTAAGATATAAAGCTTTGATCGAAAAAATCAAAGATAAGTCCGGCGGCACAAAAGCTAAATAATTCTGTTCGAACTACTGTCGAGTTCCGGTTATCTCTATGTTTGCCTTCGGCACGTGTTCCATCAGGCATAGAGATATATTTAAATATAAATCCTTAGCAAACTGAAATTAATTACAGCAATTTTTGTGGACTACAATCTCGCGTACTTGGTATTTTTCATTAAGCTTAAAAACAATCTGCCAAGTTTCTTCTTTTGAATTAGTACCTTCTTGTATTATGTAGGCAGGGTATACATCGATAAAATAAAAACCATCAGGAGACCCAAATTTTTCTCTGATAAAATCGACTGATTTTCCAACAATTTCCTTACTTGTCATTATTGAATAGGCCATTTTGGACTTTATTTCAGGGCTGCCACTTTTAAATTTTTCGTAATCGAGTTTTTCGGCCCCCCACTTTTTTAGTACTTCAGATTTTTTCATGGTTTTATCGTTGAAAAAAGGCTTTGCGTATAAGCTCAGTCCAACTAATGCAATTATAATTGAAGTGAAGGCAATAATTTTTTTCATGGCGAGCCCCTTTTTGATTTGCCAGAAGGTTTTAGAATAACAAATTTATTTTCTCTCAAATCAGTGTTAAATAAATTAATAATTTCTTCATCGGTCCAACTTTTGTTTTTATCAGATTTTTGAAATGATATTAAACCCAATCTGTTATTGGATAAATCCA
>JAYTFA010000370.1:0-3610 GCA_043734765.1 Pseudobdellovibrio sp.
CATCGCCCACTAACCTGCCCATGCGATCAAAACGGCGATGTAAGGTGTAGTTGTCTTCTACGATTTTAAAAGTACTGATATTTTCTGTTTCCATAAGGTGGGATTTATAGCAGATAGATTAAAGCCTGAAAAGTCTTTTAAAGTTGCTGGTATTAACTTCAAGAACCTCAAATGGGCTTAAATTCCTTATAAGTGCAATTTTTTCGGCCACTTTGTAAATGGAGGTGGATTCGTTTAACCCCTCCCAACCCGCCGGCGCCTGATCAGGAGAATCGCTTTCAAGCAATAGATGCTCTAACGGAAGTTTTTTTATACAGTCGTGAAGCTTGCTGTTTTTTTCGAACGTAACCGCACCGCCGACTGAAATTAAAAATCCTTTGTCGATATATTTTTTTGCGGTTTCAAAACTGGCGTTGAAGGAGTGCACCAGGCCCGTTCTGAGTGGCACTCCCCAAAGATCAAATATCTGAATGGCTTTGTCGTGCGCCTGCACCAGATGCAGCACCAGCGGTTTCTGAAAGGCCTTTGCCAGTTCAATCTGATTTTCAAACATCTCAATCTGCAGGCCCTGAGCCTCTTTCATGATATGGGGTCTGAAATCCAAACCGGTTTCTCCCAGCGCCATGGCCTGAGGTAAAACCAGAGTGAGTTGGTCTAGGGCCACTTCGCATTCTTCAGGCGTATGATCGCTTACAAAATACGGATGTAAACCGAAACACAAACCGAAATTTTCTGGATACATTTTTTTAATACTGATTTGCCGGGCCCAGTCTTCAGGATTGACCCCGCCCTGTAAAAAGAAATCGATATTTTTGTCAAGACAGCTCTGCAGTTTGTTTTTAACGGAAAGATCATCCGGATTTGTTCTGAGGTCGGCCCAATGAGAGTGCGCATCTACGTATTTCATGACTAACGTCGAGCCTACTTCTAGACTTATCAATTATCAAACTTATTCCGATAGAGTAAATAGAGAAAGCTATTCTATGAAGGAGTACGTTTATGAACAAAGATAAAATTCAGATGGTTATTGAGATCAAAACCCATTCAGGCGCAGTGCTTAAACCGCATGAAATCCATTTCTGGGACCTCAATTCCCCGCACAATCCGAAACAACTTCATAACCTCGTGCCCAATGCACCTTTCAAATTTTTTACGGATGCCATTTTAGGCCTTTGCTATCAGAAAATGACCGATTATAAAACCTTAACTCCTGAGCAAAAAAACTTTTCCGAAAAAGCCTATCGCGCTTTTGACCCGTACACCGAAATTTTTCAGAAATCCGCGCCTCGTGTAAAATCACTTCGTACAAAAAGCTTAACCCATCAGATTCACTTCGAAAATTTTGAAAAGAGAATGAGCGAAGTCTGGTCGCATGCTTTCAGCAAAAATGTAATTTCATTCACAAAATTGGCTGCAGCTCTGGATTGCATATCAGATTTCGAGCACCAAATTTCATCGCCTTTGATTTATAACGTATCCGTGCAGTTCAGCCAAAAATTCACGGAAAAACTGCTTTGCTTTTATTCTTTGTTATTTCATTTACGCTCGGTTTTTGCTGTTGATCACAATGCCCATGTTGAAGACAGCTCTTATGAATCCGTAAAATGTGATTCTATTTCAGATTACCTTCCTAAGGCCGATTACACGGTTAACGATGCCCTTTTGTACTGGCAGTTTAAAAAATTAAGCGTGCCGTTTGCAAACCCTAAAGATAAAGACCGCGACTCTCACGTTGCAAAACTGTTTGTTGAGCCCCTGCACAGATATTTTAAGCAGTACAATCATAATGCCTGCTATTTGGTGGATCAACTCCCGCCTTCATTCTTAAATTCACTTAATCAGCCCGACTTAGAAGAGGCTTTACACCATGTACAGATGGACTGGTTACTGGGCTCTGAAGGCGGACTGTTATTTAAAATCCGCGAAGAGTTGTTCGGCGTGATTGAAGGCTATGATAAAATATTCTGGCCGGAATGTGCTAATTTAAAAGCTAAAAAAGCTTCATCCTTAAATCTGTGTTTTGAAATTTCTGAAAAAGATCTGGCTAAAGAATCGGTAGCGGCTTAGACCACTGCCTTTTTAGTAAAGAATTTTTTATAAATCAGAAATAATCCCACAACCACTAATAGACAGAGTACGCCCAATTTAAATTGCTTTAAAAATTTAAGAATGTATTCGCCATAATAAGCCAGCAGCAAAATCTGTGTTGGAACCGAAATAGCAGCCGCAATACCGTCTATCGTGCAAAACTTCCAGGCCGGAAACTTCAACATTCCACAGGCCAAATGTCCCGGAAATCTGAGCCCCGGTGTAAATCTGAAAATTCCACAGGCGTAAGCTCCGTATTTCTGTGTCCACTCTTCGATTTTAATTCTGTTTTCTTCCGACAAAATACTTCTGATAGGTTTCCAGTCAAAAATTTTACGACCGAAAAATCTTCCGATCAGATAAACAATAAAGTCCGCACAGAAGACCGACACAAAGGCAACAAGCGCAGCAGTTTCGGCATCCACATGAGGTGCGCCTACAAAAGGCGGCGGATATTTATCGGGATGCATCCCCATGTAAGCTAATAGCCCCACGCTCACTAAAGTTGCCTCTTCGGGAATTGGCACCCCAACCGCCGAAAGCAGCATCATCCCAATCGTAAAAAAATAAACCCAGTTGGGTTCAAATGCGTAAGGCGCTAAACAGACCAGACTGTCTTTGCTATGCCACAAGCAATGAATCAAAGAATCCTGCATCTTACTATCATGGGCATTTTTGTGACATTTGTTAAGCCTCTTGAACTAGGTCGATACACTGTGCTATCTGAAAGAATGTCTGAAATCGTCAGTTCACAGGGCTTCGAATACGGAGTTAAGCATTTTTACAACCAAAAGTCGGGTTCGATAACTGAAATACTGTTTGGTGCTCTTAATTTAAACGAAAATGAAATTTCAAAATTGCTTAAATTAGGTGCTGTCTACATAAACAACGAAAGACAACTGAACGATACCTTAATCCCCGAAAATAAATTATTCCGCGTTCACACTAAACCCCGAAGGTACAATTGCAATTCTAACTGGAGCGGCCTCATTATTTACGAAAACGAAGATTTCGTCATGATCAACAAACCTTCCGGAATTCCGAGCCACCCGTCTGTCGACAATGTGATTGAAAATTCACTTACGCAATTGAGCCTATCGCGCAATATTCCGCTGTTGATTACGCACCGACTTGATACTTTAACTTCGGGCCTGATTGTTTATGCAAAAAATCTCAACTTTGTAAAAAGCTTTAACGTGCAGATTCAGCAACGAAGTGTTGAAAAAAAATATGCGGCTTTGGTTGAAACCACGCAAACTTTACCCCGTCAGGTTATTCACTACATGGAGCCTTCGCCGCGCGCGCCAAAAAAAGTATCTCCTATTTTTACGGAAGGTTGGGCTTTTTGCGAACTGGAAATACTTGAACAGAAAAAAGTTTCTTCCGGCACCAGTCGTCTTAAAATAAATCTGCTCACGGGAAGAACCCATCAAATACGCTCGCAGCTTTCAAATCTTGGGGCTGCAATCCTTGGAGACACTATGTACGGTGCACAAATGAATTATCACCCCAATGCCATTGC
>JAYTFA010000371.1:0-8759 GCA_043734765.1 Pseudobdellovibrio sp.
ATTAGAGCCAAGTCTAATAAAATTGCATAGAGATAAGAATGCGACATTATACCTAATGACGCGTAAAAACTCCCCGAAAGAGGCGATCACAAAATGTAATAAATTAACTGGCTCATATGCGGCTTGGTCCAAGCATTGCAATTAAATTGAATAAGATTATTGGCGTCGCTACAGAGGAGAATTTATGGTTCCTTTTCAAATAACTTTTCTCGATTTTCAAGAATCAGATTCAGTATGGCTGGCTGTCCAAAAACGAATTGAAAAGCTAGAGCATTTTTTTGATCGTATCGTAAGGTGTGAGGTGGCCATTTCATTACCGCATCGTCACCGCCATGCTGATCGTCTTTTTCATATTCAAATTCATATCTATTTACCCGGCGATGACATCATTATCACCCGTAAGCCGGTGCAAAATGAAGCGCATCGTGATGTCTATGTTGCAATTCGCGATTCATTTAATGCGGCCGAACGTCTACTTAGGGAAAAAATAAGAATTGTTCGCCACAACTCACGGCACAATGCCGAACCTCATCAGCCCGAAGGCCAGTTTATAGGAAAAATTTCTAAATTATTTTATCAAGATGGTTACGGATTTTTAGAAACCAATGATGGCCGCGAATTCTATTTTGATAAAAAAAGTATCCTTAACAAAAAATTCGATAGATTGGAAATTGGGGAAAAGGTCAGATTTTTTGAAGAACTTGGAGAAAAAGGACCGCAAGTCACTTCAATGACAACAATTTAATTATTAATACCAACTAAAATCCCAGTGGCCACGTGTCTGGGACTTCTCCGCGTACAAAGAGTGAATGCAGGGATTTCAATGCGTGTGTCTGATCAATGAAAATGAAGGCATCGTAACGCTTGGATAGAACCGTAGGCACATAGTTTCCCCGCGATTCAAACTGAGGATTATAGACTACGCCTACGGCTCTGTGGCCCAGCCTCGGCGTTACCAGCTGTTGATCTTTCAGTATCAGATAGAATTGATTTACTTTTTCCTTAACAGCAATATTATGAAAATGATATTCATAGCTCCCCGACTTCGCCGGGGGTAAAGGCATGATTTGCTCCGGACCATCCCAGACACGCCCCGCAAGCACTTCGCCCTGATAACTACCGAAACCGATCAACGCAACATTTTCCTCTCCATAGCTGAGTCTGGCCAATCCTCCGAGATTTATAAAGCCCGATTCCACCATATCTGTGGCCCGATAATCTCCGATGTGAGAATTATGAGCCCACACAATGGCTTTTGAACCTTCGCCGGCTCTTTCAAGCAACCGATCCAGTGTTTCCATCATATGGCCGTCACGGAGATTCCAGCCTTCTTCGTTCGATGCAAACATCGAACGATAGTAGGTTTCCGCATTGGCAATAATTTGTGCGTTCTGCTGGGCATTGAAGAGATCGTCCGCACTTTTCTCTAAATCCTTCAGTCGGATTTCTAAAATTTTCTGCAGGTTTTTCAAAACTTCCATTTCGCAACCGGCGGGAAGTTTTACAAGTGATCGGGCATAAGCGATCTCATTTTGTTCGTAGGTATCAAAACAGGCATAGCGTTTTTCAAATTCAGCAACCAGCTCGGGACTATTTTTTCTCAAATAATTAAGAACTTCGTCTATAGATTCAAATAATGAATACATATCCAGACCATAAAACCCCGCACCCTCTTCTTTCATCCACTCTGCCAGTTTAACGATCTCGGTATTGGCCCACATCCAGGTGGGCCAGCGGTGATTGCGCCTCAGAATAGTTTGGGCATTTTCACCCTCGCCGTTTAAAATATATTTATTCAGCCGATACGCATCTGGCCAGTCACCTTCAACAGCAATAAAACTGAAACCGTGATCTTTTATAAGCCGCTGCGAAATAATTCGCCTTAAGCTGTAATACTCTTCGGTTCCGTGGCTGCCCTCACCGAGCATAACTACGCGGGTATTTTTTATAGATCTGATCAGAGAATCTAAATCTTCTTCGCTGTTTATTTTTGTTATGTTTTTTCGGATTTCATTTTCGAATTCAGACATGTGTTTCTGTTCCTTGTCGATGCACCGCTTTAGTTCTGTTTTTTGTAAGACATCCGTTGAACCACTGAGTTGCGTGGCTTGCCACCTCCTCCAGTGTTCCGGGCTCTTCAAAAAGATGTGTGGCGTCGGCCACGACATACATTTTGGCATAAGCCAGCAGCTTCTGGGCCTTGCGATTTAGTTCAATAACGCCATAATCCTGACCGCCGACAATTAATAATGTGGGAACCTTAACCTGACTTAAAGCCTTACCTGCAAGATCAGGCCGACCGCCCCGACTTACAATTGCATACACGGCTTCCTTGTCCGAAAGTTTTGACGCTGCCATAAGTGCTGCTGCCGCTCCTGTACTGGCACCGAAATAACCTACTGTTACACTTTCCATTTGCGGTTGTTGATACAGCCAACGGGTTACAGCCAACAGTCGCTGGCTTAATAATTCAATATCAAAAACATTTTTCCGGTCTCTCGATTCATCTTCGCTAATTAGGTCAAAAAGCAATGTTCCGAATCCTGCACTGTTGAGCACACGGGCCACTTGCAAATTACGTGTACTTCTATGACTACTGCCGCTCCCATGCGTAAATATGATAACGGCTTTCATATTCGGAACGGTTGCTAGCTCTCCCTGTAATTTTATATTGGAAATTTTTATTTCGACTTTTCGCGTGTCTGAATCCATTTTCTTTTCTTCGATCATTTTCAAAAGCGAAATTACTTCCTTATCGGAAACCTGAGCGAAGTCCTGATACCATTGACTGACAGAGTAAAGATCATCGCGCTCCGCCAGCGTAACAAGTTCCTCAACTTTGAGCCTGATTTGCTGCGCACTGCTGGACGGCGCCACCGGAACGGCAACAACAATCTGGCGCACGCCCTTTTTTTTCAGATATTTAATCGCGGCATTAACGGTTGCGCCCGTGGCTAAGCCGTCATCTGCAATGATCACCAGCTTTTTTGACAAATCCGTCAATAACCGACCCTGACGAAATAAATTAATCTGTCTCTGGACCTCTGCCTTTTCAGCCCGGATCGTGCCGTTCATATCTTCGGGATTAAGGCCGATCTGAGACAGAATGAGCGTATTTAAAACGGCTTCGTCATTTTCACAAATGGCGCCTGCCGCAAGCTCCGCATTAAAGGGGGCTCCGATTTTGCGGACTATCAGCACATCGAGAGGAATATCCAATTGTTTTGCAATCTCGTAGCCTATCGGCACTCCACCCCGCGGTAATGCAAGGACAATGGCATCTTTATTTTTATATTTAATAAGTTTGGCTGCAAGTAAATCTCCTGCATGTTTTCGGTTTTGAAAAGTCATATTGCAGCTCCATGAATAAATTTCTTTAAATTAAAGAGCAAAGCTAGTGCCATGTCTCCTTGCATTGTATTTTCCGCGAAATGGGCAATGGGGCGAGAACCCATATTTAATTGCGATAGGTTCGCTGATGGTACGTGCTCATCTTACCTCGTCATCTGAGTACGGGTACGACAATTGCTGAAAACAGAGAAGAGAGCACAACAATTATTGAAATGAGGAAAAGATGGATGCACAATGGTTTGTAGTCGCAAGTCAAAAAACAATTACAATATTTGCCGAAACAAAAAAACGAAAAAAACTGGAATCAATCAGAACATTTGAAAATCCCATTGCGGAAGAGGCTTCTTTAATCCCATTTGCAAAAGATCTGGTCCATTATCTCGACCGGGAATATCAACTGAAACATTTTAAAACCCTGACGATTGCAGCAGAGCCTCACTTTCTGGGAAAAATAAGAGAAGTTATGAAGCCTCAACTGGAAAAACTCGTGGTTCACTGGATCAGAAAAGATTTGCAGAAAATACCGCAGATAGAGTTGCCGATGCACATCCTGCTGGACGGTGCTGAAACACACACCGTCTGATTCAGTAGACATATGATTTTCTTACAAGCCCTTTGGTTCATTTTGCCCGCAGGATTTTCAAACATCAGTCCGGTTTTAGGAAAAAAATTATTGCCGAAATGGGATACTCCGGTGGATTTCGGCAAAACCTGGAATCAAAAGAAAATTTTTGGATCTCATAAAACCTATCGAGGGCTGGTGAGCGGGATTCTCATGGGGATGCTGATTTTTTATATTCAGCAAAAGCTTTATACTCATTATCCTGTTTTAAAAAGTCTGAGTTATTTTGATTACAGTTCTATGAGCCCTTGGCTCGGAGCCTGGATGGGGTTCAGCGCATTGGTCGGCGATCTTGTAAAAAGTTTTTTCAAAAGACGCTTCAATATCGAACCCGGGAACCCATGGATTCCATTCGACGAAATTGACTGGATTCTAGGTTTACTGGCCGGAATTTCCTTTGTTTTTGTGCCCGGTTGGAACCTTGTTCTGGCCAGTTTAGCGGTGGGAGTCAGCTTGCATTTTATCATCAGACGAATCGGCTATCTGTTGCATTTTGTGCCGACGCCGCTATGAAAAAAAATTCAGACCAATTAAAATGGATTCCGAACTGTTTAAGCGTCATCAGAATACTGATTGCCATTGCCTTTCCATTTTTACATCCCAGTTCAAGAGTTCTAATTTTAGCACTGGCTCTCTTAACTGAATATCTGGACGGGGCTATAGCCAGAAAATTCAATTGGGTGAGTTTAACCGGCCAGATATTGGACCCGATTGCAGATAAACTGCTGGTGTTGTCTGTGGGGATGACATTTATTGCAATTAATAAGCTTTCACTCGCGGAATTATTATTAATCGGTATCCGAGACATCACGGCAGGATTGGGCTTTATTATTATTGTGCTGCTTTTGAAAAATTATAGAATGCTACAGAGTTTTCGCCCCAATTTCGCAGGAAAAATGACAACTTTTTTTCAGTATCTGGTTTTCTTCGATGTTATGGTCGCGGCAACGCCTCATACCTGGCTCATTGTTGTGACGTCAGTACTGAGTTTTGTATCAGCCGTTCTGTACATCTCAAACATTTATTTCGCCCGGAAGTGATTTTCTAGTTGAATCTACAGTTTTGATTTCGGCTATAATACTTTTGAGTTCGGACTCATTCAACGTTTCCTTTTCTAATAGCAATTTTGCAGAACTGCGGAGCAAATCCTCGTTTAAGTTTAAAATAGCAATGGCCTTCGTAAGCGCTCGAGTCAGCATTTCCCGTACAGCGCAGTCAATCTGATGAGCCGTTTCATCGCTGTAATTCCGGGTGCGCGGCTGAAATGGCATTTCACCGAGAAACGCGTTGACCGACTTTTCATAAACCACATCTCCTAATTGGGCAGCCATCCCATAGCGTGTTGCCGCCGCCCAGGCAATATCAGTGGCCTTATCAAGATCGTCGGCAGCTCCGGTCGAAAGATGTTGAAAAATAATTTTTTCCGCCGCACGTCCACCGAGAAGAACCGTCATTTTTTTTTCAAGTTCTTCTTTTGTCATTAGAAACCGGTCTTCGGTGGGGCGCTGCAAAGTATAGCCTAAAGCACCTATTCCGCGCGGAATGATTGATATCTTATGAACAGTTTCCGTGTTACCCACGGCCGAGGCCACAAGGGCGTGACCCATCTCATGATGAGCTACAACATTTCGCTCGAATTTATTTATGAGCCGGTTTTTTTTCTCAAGTCCCGCCAGCATTCGTTCAATTGCTATCGTAAAATGATCTTCGGAAACAACGTCTGCATTTCTTCGTACCGCTGCAAGCGAGGCTTCATTTACGAGATTGGCCAGATCAGCTCCGGTAAATCCGGGCGTTAACGCTGCTATATTTTCCAAGTCCAATTTATCGTCAAGTTTAGTTTTTTTAACATGAAGTTTAAGTATGGCCACTCTACCGGTTCTGTCAGGTCGGTCTACTAACACCTGCCGATCAAAGCGGCCTGATCTGAGCAAGGCGGGATCTAGTATCTCCGGACGATTAGTTGCAGCCAGCAGAATAATCCCGGTTCTTGTATCGAATCCATCCAGCTCTGCCAACAGCTGATTCAGCGTCTGTTCTTTTTCATCGTTGCCCTGCACGCCACCCACCATCCGGGCTTTGCCGAGAGCATCTAGTTCATCAATAAAAATAATACAGGGGGCTTTTTTTTTAGCCTGCTCAAACAAATCGCGAACACGAGAAGCCCCTATGCCTACGAACATCTCTACAAATTCAGCTCCATTTGTTGAAAAAAATGGAACACCGGCTTCTCCGGCCACGGCTTTGGCAATCAGAGTTTTACCCGTTCCGGGAGGTCCGATTAAAAGCACGCCTTTGGGCATTCGTCCACCCAGTCGTTCAAACTTTTTCGGATCCTTCAGAAATTCAACAATTTCTTTGAGTTCATTCTCGGCTTCATCGGCACCTGCTACATCATTGAAAGTAACTTTTGTGTCGGTCTCAACATAAATTTTAGCCTTGCTCTTTCCCACAGACATTAAACCGCCCTGAATTCCGCCCTTACCCATCATTCTCTGAATTAAAAAATTCCACACAAAGAAAATGATGATCATGGGCATTACCCAGGACATGAGCGTGATCCAAAATTTATTTTCGGTGAGTCTAGAAAATTTGACTCCGTAAGATTCAAGTTCTTTCGCAATTTCCGGTTCTATACGCTTTGAGTGCACCGTTTTCATCTGCCCTTCGGGGCTGGTCAGAACGCCGTTTATTTCATCCTCAGTGAGAATAACCTCCGAGATTTTCTTGTCTTTCAGCATTTGCTGAAACTCACTGTAGGGAATGGCTTTCGACTGAAAATTTGCCGTCCATATATCACGCAATGTTATAAATGCCAGAAAACTGAAAAGCAGGTACCAGTAATTTATAACGGACGGGCTTTTTTTTTCTTGTTCCATATATTCTTTTTATTTGTACTTATCGTATTCGCTTAAGTGCTTGTAAATAGTTTCTTTATCTGCGCCACGGCCTACAATTTTTTGCATGTCTTTAACGGCCTGGAACATAATATCCAAACGCTGTTGATCCAAAGCCACAATTTTTCTTCTCAGCCGGCTGATTTCAGAAGATTTATAATCGGCCCTCACCAGAGTCATATAGAGCTGCGTTTTATATTTACCGATATCGCTTCGGATCGTCATGGCTTTTTCATAAACGTCCGTATAGAGAAGATTAAGCTGGTTTTTCTGCTCGTCGGTTAAATTGGGTGCATTTGCAAAGATTGAAGCCGCATGCATGGCAATTTGCTGGGGAGACTCAGCAACAGGTTTCGCATCAGTCTGTTGCGCGGGCTCTTCATTTTTCAGTTTATAAGTATAACATCCGGTTTGAAATAAAACACATAATAAAGAGAACGCAAGCATGAGTTTCAGCATTTTTTTTCCTTCATTTTATATAACTGAGTCAATGCGGTGAAGTTTATTTTCCGCACAGACTCAGTTTCGGGTTATTTACTTCGATTTTTTATTCATTTTCCCGTCGTGTTGTTTCATCTGCATCATGGAACAGGCCTCTTTACCCATAGCCGCTTCACAGTTGGTCATCATTTCATCATGACATTCAGTCATAGTTCTTGTTGAACGAAGACAGGTGGCCAGCTTCTCATGAGTAGTGGCCATACTCTGGCGCTGTTCCGGAGTCATATCCATCATCATCTTCATTCTTTTATCCATTTTCATATCATTAGCCAAAATGTTTCCTGCCGATAATGTTGTTAACACCATCATGACTGCCATTACTTTTTTCATTTTTTTCTCCTTTTGTTATTTTAAAATCAGGTCGACCTGATTTTTGTGTATTTTTATTAATGAGTCACAATAATGGGTGTCTTCACCCGTTTCATCAGATCCGCTGTTTCGCTTTTGGAGAAAAGTCCGGTTGGATTATGATGGGCCATGACCAAAATATCAAACTTCTTTGTGTGTTTCACAACCTTATCAGTTACTTCGCCGGTGGTCTCAACAAAGGGCAATCGCGGGTAATCCTTTAACAGATTTTTTATTTTTGTCTGAGTCTTCTTAAGTAGACGCCGAGTCAGAGCTATGTCGGTACGGTAGTTCAGAACCGGAAAGGCCTTTTGTCTCACAAAAAACACCTCATAACTGAGTGGGCTTGATAGTGACATTTTTTTTACGATATCAATTGAATGATTGGATTGTTCGGATAAGTCGTGCGGAATCAGTATTTTTTCAGGCTTAATAACTTTATTTCCGCGATGAATCCAAATGGGAATTTTAGATTTCAGAGCCAGCATTTGCGCTGTACTTCCGAAGAAAAATTCCGCTATTTTACTTTGCCCTTTATAACCTGCAACGATCAGAGGTTTAGGATATTTTCGGGCCGTTTCCTGAAGCAGCGCTGCAGGGGTGCCGCGTTTGGCAAAAATTTTTACGTCGGGTAATTTTAGTCCATACAGTTTTTTAATGCGTTCTTCATAGCTTTTTTGATCCAGTAAATTAGGAAACGACATGTAGAGCGAAGGCGAATATTCAACGGGGTCGTGAATTGCGTGCACGCATACGAGTTTGGCTTTCCACATTCGACATAAGAGCTGAGCCTGTTTGACAACGAGTTGCGAGTACGGTGAAAAATCAACTCCTACCACAATCGTTTTAAATACGTGCTGAAACATGCGAATCTCCTCTTTTTTTGAATTCTTAATAAGTTAAGCAATTTAAGGACCTCACTTAGGAGCACGGCAGGCATCGGAAAATTAATTGATTGGGACAAAATAGCTATTGAATGGGTCAAAATTTCTCATCACGCAACTTTTTTAATGCGTAAGGAAGCGCATCCAACAGGTCAC
>JAYTFA010000372.1:0-5667 GCA_043734765.1 Pseudobdellovibrio sp.
AGAGGAGATAAAATGGCTAAAGTAAAAGTAGGAATTAATGGTTTCGGTCGAATTGGTCGTATATTTTTTCGCGAAGGTTTTGAAAAACTTGATATCGTCGGAATAAATTCCTTAGACAGCGTTGAAGGTCTTGCTCATTTATTAAAATATGATTCTACTCACGGTACCTTTAAGGCGGATGTCTCTCATGACGATTTGCATCTGATCGTGAATGGTAAAAAAATTCCGTTCTCTCAAACTAAAGATCCGGCGCAAATCCCCTGGAAAGCCTGGGGAGCTGAAATTGTGATGGAATGTACCGGTGCCTTAAAAGGTAAAGAAGCATTTCAGAAACATATCACGGCCGGAGCCAAAAAAGTGATGGTTTCCGCACCTGCTGATGGTGTTGACTTAACAATTGTTTACGGGATCAATCACACAGATTACGATCCCGCAAAACACACTTTTTTATCGAATGCTTCCTGCACAACCAACTGTCTGGCACCTCTGGCTAAAGTGCTGAATGATTCATTTGGCATCGAGAGCGGCACGATGATGACGATCCATTCCTATACCAATGATCAAAGAATTTTAGATGCCTCCCATAATGATTTCAGACGCGCACGCAGTGCTGCCGTTTCAATAATCCCTACAACAACCGGGGCGGCAAAAGCCGTGGGTCTTGTGCTTCCTGAGCTCAAAGGTAAAATCGACGGATTATCGGTACGCGTACCAACTCCGAACGTCAGCTTGGTTGATTTCACATTTGTTTCAAAAAAGAAAACCATGGTGTCAGAAGTCAACGACGCTTTAAGAGCTGCGGCGGCGGGGCCTTTGAAAAATATATTAGCTGTTGAAGAAAAAGAACTGGTCAGCGTGGATTTTAACGGAAATCCGCACTCATCCATTGTGGACGCTAAAACAACAATGGTTGTTAATGAAACCACTGTAAAAGTTCTATCTTGGTATGATAACGAATGTGGTTTTTCAAATCGCATGGTAGATATGGCCCTTTATATGGCTTCGAAATAAAAGGGGTATTATGTCATCCGGTTTAAAGGGTATTAAAACAATCCGCGATTTTGAACTTACAGGCAAAACAGTATTTTTACGCCTGGACCTTAATGTTCCTCTTGATGGCACCACCATTACCGATGAAACCAGGATAACCGCCAGTTTGCCGACAATTAATTACTGTCTGGAAAAGGGCGCAAAGTTAGTTATTGCCTCGCACTTAGGTCGTCCAAAGTCTGCAGCCGATAAGAAATACTCGCTGGAGCCGGTTGCTAAAAGACTAACTGAAATTTTAAATAAAGAAGTTGTTTTGATGGAAGAACCCAGTTCAGAAGGCGTAAAGCATATTCTTTACGGTAATATGAAAAACGAGATCATCTTGCTCGAGAATCTCCGTTTCGATGACGGAGAGGTTGAAAATAAAACTGAATTGGCCGTCCAGTGGGCCAGCTATACCGATATCTACATTAACGACGCTTTCGGCGCCTGCCATAGGGCCCATGCGAGCATTCATGCACTTCCGGAAATGATGCAGAAAAAAGGAATCGGTTTTTTAATTGAAAAAGAAATTAAAATGCTCGATAGCCTGACTGAAAACCCCAAAAAACCCTACATTGCGGTTTTAGGCGGTTCAAAAATCTCAGATAAAATTGAAGTGATTGAAAAATTAATAGATATTGTTGATGGATTTGTTATAGGCGGAGCTATGGCCTATACATTTTTAAAAGCCCAAAATACACCGGTGGGAAAATCTTTAGTTGAAACTGATAAATTAAAATATGCCAAAGAAATGATGGAACGGGTTGAAGCACGTAATAAAACCATGCTTTTGCCTGTGGATCATATTGTATCCACAGAATTCGGTAACACCGAAAATAGAAAAATGACAACGTCTGCATCCATCGAAGAAAACTTTATGGGATTGGATATCGGTCCCAAAACAATTAAGAACTTTACTGCTTTGTTATCCGGTGCTTCTACAATTTTCTGGAATGGCCCAATGGGTGTTTTTGAGAACAAAGCTTTTTGCGAAGGCACCTTTGCTATTGCAAAAGCCATAGCTGAATCCAAGGGAACTAAAATTGTCGGCGGTGGCGATTCGGCTGCTGCGGCAGAAGCTTCAGGGTATGCGGATAAAATGACTCATATTTCTACCGGTGGTGGTGCAAGTTTAGAATATCTTCAGGGTCAAAAACTACCAGGGCTCGAAATATTAAGACCTCGTAAACAAAGCGAACAGGTTGATTAATGTCAAAAAAAATATTTGCGGCCAATTGGAAATTAAATAAAACTCCGGAAGAAGCGCGTGAATTTATAATTGAGTTTAAAAATCAGGTTTTTAAAATTGCAGATTTTTTTGAGAAAAAGGAAATTATTATTTTCCCTCAATCTTTTTCGATTGAAGCTCTTTCGTCACTGTGTGGAGATTCTGCCATCGGATTCGGACCCCAAAACATTTATTTTGAAAAATCGGGGGCTTTTACGGGTGAAAATTCTGCCTCCGTGGCAAAATCGCTGAAATGTAATTATGCGTTGGTTGGCCACAGCGAACGACGCAAGATTTTTAAAGAACAAGACGATTTCTTAAATAAAAAAACCACATTATTGCAAACATTGGATTTAACGCCGGTATTTTGTATCGGAGAAACCCTGGACGTCCGTGACGCCGGCAAAACCCTGGAAGTTTGTTTTTCGCAGTTGGACTCCGGTCTAAAAAATTTAGATTTCAGCAAAAGGATAATTGTTGCCTATGAGCCTGTTTGGGCCATCGGTACCGGCAAAGTGGCAACAACAGAGCAGGTTGCCGAAGTTCACAACGAAATATACAACCATCTGAAAACTAAGGGTTTAACTGATTTTCAACTGCTTTATGGTGGCAGCGTTAAGCCGGAAAATTCGCAGGAATTACTGAATGTAAAGCACGTTGATGGCTTTCTGATCGGCGGAGCCGCTTTGCAGGTTGATTCTTTTATAAAAATTTGCGGTAATTAGTTATGAAAGTAACTCTTCAGGACATCCAAGCGGCGCAGCAGACAATTAAAAACTTTGTAGATGTAACTCCCTGCGATTATTCGCGCTCCTGCTCCAAGCTTATGGGTGCAGACATCTTTTTTAAGTTAGAAAACAATCAGCGTACAGGCAGTTTTAAAATACGCGGGGCTTCAAATAAAATTGCCTCACTCACTGAAGCTGAAAAAGCCAGGGGAGTTATAGCGTGTTCGGCCGGCAATCACGCGCAAGGTGTTGCACTGAGCGCTAGCCTTTCAAATACAAAATCTGTAATCGTTATGCCTGAAACTGCTCCGTTAACAAAAATTCAAGCAACCCAGAACTATGGAGCCGAAGTTATTTTAAGGGGGCAGCTTTTTGATGAAGCACGTGACCATGCGGTGGAATTAGCTTCTCAAAAGGGCTATGTATTTGTTCATCCTTATGAAGATGAAAAAGTTATTGCAGGCCAAGGCACGTTAGGGCTTGAAATTTTTCAGCAGATAGAAGACCTGGAATTAATTGTTGTTCCTATCGGAGGCGGCGGTTTAATCAGCGGCGTGGCCATAGCCTTGAAGTCTTTAAATCCCAATATTAAGGTTATCGGGGTTCAGGCCGAGGCTTCGGCGTCGATGTTTCAACTCTATAAAAATAAGACAACAGCGGTGACTAAATTGAGTTTGGCTACAATTGCAGACGGTATTGCCATTAAAGTTCCCAGCAAGCAAATGTATGAAAGTTTTATTTCAAAGTATGTGGATGATATCGTAACGGTGACTGAGGGTGAGATTGCCGAAGCCATCGTTTATTTACTTGAACGGGTAAAAACAGTTGCTGAGGGTGCAGGTGCCGCCGGACTTGCAGCTGTTCTTTCGAACAAAGTTAAATTGAAAAAGAAGAATTGCATTCTTGTCTGTGGCGGAAATATTGATTTGAATATTATTTCTCAGGTTATTCAAAGAGGTCAGATTCAACGTGGCCGGCTCAGCGAAATGTCGGTTATAGTACCGGATATTCCCGGCAGCTTGAGTCAGCTCACTAAAATATTAGCTGAATACAAAGCCAATATCCTTGAAGTTCATCACGACCGCATTAAGTTCGGACTTAATCTCAAAGAGACCAAAATTGATTTTGTAATTGAAACCACAAGCCATGAGCATATAGTTCAGATCAAGGAAGCACTTCAAAAATGGGGCGCTAGGGTACAGTAGTTTCTAAAGTATTCTGTATTTGTTGAAGTAGGCCCTTAAAAGCATAAGGCTTTCTTATAATACCTTTAGCACCCATCGAGGCGGCTAGTTCATCTGTAAAGTGTGTCTGACCTGTAATAAAAATAAATGGAATTTTACTGTTTATAGCATTCAGATTTTTTAAGAGTTCAGCCCCATCCATTACCGGCATTTGTAAATCAGATATGATCACCGTAATTTTGTTTTTTTGAATTTGCTTTAAAGCTTCTTTGCCATTCAAAGCTGAGAAGGTTTTGATGCCGCTCTCATTGAAAAAATAGATCAGGCCTTCGATGAGATCCTGATCATCTTCAACTATAAGTATTGTTACCTCAGACCAATTAATGCTCATTCGTTTCCCGACTTAAAACTGCAGTTCCTTACTGTCTTATCATATGTGCGTATGTTGTAAAGCTCTCTATTTGATCTAGATTGCCAGATTTAAGCCCGTTACTTTGCAGGTTGATTCATATTAAATTTTGGTTAAGATATTGTAATGTCCAGTGTTTTTGAAAAAATCAAAAATGATGAAAGCTTTCTGAAGCTGCGCATTTTCTCTATTTGTGCAATAGTAAGCAGCTTCCTGTTCTACTATTTTATGACCAATATAGATTCATCCCATTTGGATTGGTTTCCGGGGCGTGTGGCTGTAGCATTCATTTCGCTTGCGGGATTCATATTCTCTTACTTGAAGACCACACCTTTTCCGATGCGTCGTTACTTCGTGAATTTGATCAGTTTAGGGTACATTGTCATGTACCTGTATCTTCTCCAACTGAATAATTGGTCTGTTTTTCATCGTTGGTCTTATTTTGTGGTCATCGCGATTATGGCAACCATTGTATTTTCTTGGAAAGATTATATTTATACAGCTTTGGCAGGGCTGATATTGCCGGTTATTGCCGGCTTCTGGAGCCCCTTATCACTGCTTGAACTTATCCATTTTCATGCAGCAAATTTTGTTACATTTTTTGTAATCGGATTAACTATTCGAGCTAATTTCAGATACAGGGATGAAGTCGTAAATCTGACAAATAGCTTAGTGCAGAATTCAAAAATGATTGCGCTTGGAGAGATGTCTTCCGGATTATCGCATGAGATTAATAATCCCTTAACTATTATTACAAACGGTACAGCTCAGATTGAATCGTACATCTCAGAACCCGAAAAAAACAAATCTCTTATTCAAATTGCTCTTGAGAGAATGACTAAGGCTTCATATCGGATTGCGGCCATTACGCAGGGTTTGCATGATTTTTCGCAGAGTGACAGTTATGAAAATTTCAAAAAAAACGATGTCCTAGAGATTATTGCGGCGGCCGTGGATCTCTGTGAGGAAAAATTCAAAGTTTCTGGCATTACTTTGGAACAGGAAATTTCGGTTTCAAAGGCCATTTGCTTTTGCCAACGTTTGCAGTTAACTCAGGTTTTATTAAATTTACTCAACAATGCCTAT
>JAYTFA010000373.1:0-2179 GCA_043734765.1 Pseudobdellovibrio sp.
TGGATTTATCGGATAACTTTCATAAAAAAGTTGACGTCTATGTGGCTACCGCCGTGATAGCAGGTGGTGAGATTAAAGATGTAAACAGAGAAAAGAAACAAAGCACCTTTAATGTTTCTACCAGCCGAACTTTATTTAAAAAGCCACTGCGCCTCGGTTTAAAGGGCGAAATTTTTTTCATTTATAACGAGGCCTTAGAGGCCGATGCCAACATGACTTACGATCAGGAGTTAAAAGGGTCGTTGTTGTCGCTGCAGTTCAGATACTCTCCCACGAAACAAATGAAGGTGAGCCTGGGTGCAGATATTATCGGGGTTGAAAACGCGTTGCCGTCCGACCAACAGGGAAATTTTTTAGATCAGAATAAGGCCAATGATAGATTCTTCGCGGGAATTAGTTATGTTTTCTAAACTCTTAAAATTCGGATTAGCCGCCGTATTTTTATTAAACCTCGGGTGCGGATTAAAGCTGGGTGAAAAAAACAAAACCGAAAACATTGCCGAAATAAAAGGAGCGTCCTGTTTAACGGATTCTCTCGATGGATTTAAATTATTTTTTGCCGGTGACGCAACCGACGAACAGGTTTCGAGTTCGCTTTTATGTCTGCAGAATGTAATCGTGACATTTAAAGAAAACATCCGCGGGCAGGATCCGGATTCTTATACCCCTGAAGAAGTATCCAATTTTCTCTCAAAACAGTTTTTAAAAGACGGCACGTCTTTCAGAGCCGAACTGATGTCCGAAATAATAAAATTGAAAGTGGTTCTGCTCGGCGGCGATACCAAGGTGATCACCAAAACTGAAATTGACGGATTAGCCAGCCTTGTGGCGCGATTAAAGCCTGAGCTCGTCAAGCTCAATCCCCATATGAAAATTATTGTTTCCAAGTGGACCCCGGACAGCGATGCACTGATTAAAGAAAATAAATTCATTGATGCCAAGGCCGCCTTCGAAACATTTCTGAATCGTATCGCCCTGATGCTGGCATCAACCAAACGAAGTTATGAAATCAATGACCTTGTTAATCTGGTTATTGAAGCGGCGAAATACGCAAAAACTGCTGATGACAAAATTGAAAAAATCGAAACGGCTAAATTGCTGATCGGCAAGTTTAAAGAAAAATTGATCGGCGGCAATACAGCGCTCGTCGGTAACGAGTGGGTTCCATTTACCAGAACCCTGGGCGAAGCTTTTTTTCAGCTGTTGCGATACAAATATTTCTTTGAGAGTTTAAAAGAAAATCAAATTGCAGAAAAATGGAAAGTCCATAAACAAGTGGCAAAGGATGTAGTGGACCTGCTGAGGGATCTGCTGGAATTTAAAGAAACTCATTTTTTCAGCACGGCTGATTTAACTACATTGGTTTTGACTGCACAGGAGCTCAAGTATCTGAATTCTAAACCGGAACAGAAAAAGTTTTCGAAAATAGCTTTAGATGCCCTGTTTGAAGCTTTATGGAAAAACATCCTCAATAAGCCCGAAGAGAGACTTTCAAAAAAAGTTTTGCCCGGATTTAACACTTCGGCGCTGGAAACCCTGGCAACAGAGCTGAACTACTGGGTGGATAATCAGATTATTATCGGCGAACTTTATGCGGATAAAAATGAATACAGTAAAGCAGACCTGCTGTCGGAGTTGAGCACAAAACGCAAATCTCCGGGTTCGGATGAGCTAGTAAAAGTGATTTCAGCCCGTGGCTTTATGAATTTTGATGAAAAGGGATACTTAGAAATCATTACGGAACTCAATGACAAGTATCATGTTAAAGATTTGCAAAACACCAACCTCACGCGCACATTGGCCCGAGTTATTATCAGGTCCTATGCAAATGAAATCGACCGCATAAATAAATTAGCAGGTATTACATTAGAAGAAGCCGAATTCGCGTTCGCCCAGTTGAAAGAGCTGATTTACAATCTCGAGTTAGTGGACCCGGCGAACACCACATTTATTTCTTCACGCTTCAGAGAGTCCAATCTCTTCTTGTCGGTTTCAAATGGCGACAGCCTGGCAAGTTTTGAAGAGATCAATCATTTGGTATTGCATATTTTGTCCGGGATAAATCGGGCCGACAGTCTCAAAGTTATTTCGATGGAAAAATGTTTAAAGGTAAAAAACGAAAATATCGCTAAGTCCGAATTTAATCAGAACTGTTTGTTGGATATGTATTACAACGAAG
>JAYTFA010000374.1:0-3605 GCA_043734765.1 Pseudobdellovibrio sp.
ACATTCGAAAGGCCCGGTAATGAGTTGTCTACAGAATGCAGCTCTTCCAGCTCTTCAATGGTTCTAGGTAACATTTCTTCAACTGAGTCTGTGAATGAATCGGTAATCCATTGCATAAACGGTCGGATAACCATGAAGAAGAATAACAGCAGAGAAAATCCAAGAAGTCCCCATTTGAATAAAGACTGAACCAATTTTTTCTTTTCGATCGTTGTTAAGATTTTTTCGCTTTCACTGAAATCTTCAGGCTGAAATTGAATAGATTCAATTTTTACGCTGTCGCCTCGTGCGCCAACATATCCCACTGCGTTTTTAACCAATGATTCGTATTTGGCAATTTCTTCCGGAGTGCGTGAAGCCCAGGTTGTTTGGGTTGTTCCGTCCGCCTTGGTTGTTGTGGTTGGAACGCTGTCAATTAAAACGGCCACACTTATTTTTTCAACAGCACCGGCAGCTTCTTTGATATTTTTTACTGTTTTAGGAACTTCGTAATTAATAGTTTTCAATTCTTTTTTAACATCTTGTTTGAAGCCAACCTGACCATTGTTATCTTCAGCACCCGGAATATTAGAGCGAGAGCCTGGAACACCTGTAGGGTTTGTTCTTGCCCCATCCAGAGATTCTTCCTGTGACGTCTGTGATCGGATGGCTGTTTTGTCAGGGTCTACCATTTCCTCAACTGCAGTTGTCATTTTATGATTGATTGTGGCATCTACCTTAGCCACGATTTTTCCCTGACCGACTACTTTTGACAAAATAGTTTCGATACGGCCTTCTAATTCTTTTTCAACTTTGGATTTTAATTCCATTATTTCGTTCGAAGCGCCGGTGGAACCGTCAGATTGTCTTGAAATCATTTTTCCGCGATCATCCAAAATCGTAACGCGCTCGGGATCCATGCCTTCAACCGCATTTGCAACCAAATAGCGAATGCCACGTACCTGATCAGCAGATAATTCTTTACCGGAATGCAATTCAACCACAACAGAAGCAGATGGCGGAGATGAGTCTTCCATCATCGTTTTCTTTGCGGGAAGTGCCAGAATTACTTTTGATTGTTTTACCGAAGTTAAAGTATTAATCGCACGCATTAATTCGCCCTGAAGAGCACGCTGATAATTGATTTTTTGTGCATAGGAGTTTATTCCGAACTCCTGCTTGTCGAATAACTCCAGACCTATATTGCCCATTTTGCTGGAGCCCACTTCAGACATCAACTGCATCTGAGTTGCATGTAAATAGTCTTTCGGAACCGTAATTGTTTTACCATCATCTTTTAATTGATATGGAATATTTTTACTGTTCAGTTTTTCAATGATTGTCGGAACCTGATCTGTTGGAATGTTCGTCAGCAGAACCGCATAGTCTTTGCCGGATGCCATAAACAGAACCGACCCCACGGCCAGAACGCCCGTTAAAATCGAAACCACCACAGCCATTCTTTTTGTAGGCCCTAGTGATTTATAAAACTCCTGAAATTGACCGATTATCCCGCCAAAAATCTTATTCACATCACACCTGCATCTTCATAATTTCTTGATAAGCATCGATAATTTTATTTCTAACCTGAACCATGGCTCTTAAAGCGATGTCCGCTTTTTCAGTGGCAATCATTACGCCCGCAATGTCATCCGTTTTACCGGTAGACAATTCCTGAGCTTTTACATCCGCGTCCACACTTAATTGATTTACGCTGTTCACAGCATCTTTTAAAGTGTCGGCAAACGAGGGGCCCGCATCTTTTGTCTTCGGAGAAGAATCGATTTTAACAGATTTGTTGTCTAAACTTCCTGTTTCTAAAAACCTATTCGCATTTGAGATTGTTAAACCATCCATGGTCTATACTCCTCTAATTGTTAAAAGTCGGGGCGCAATACCTATAATTATCTACCAATTTCTAGTGCACTTAAAGCCATATCTTTGGTTGCCTGAATAGCCTGTACGTTGGCCTCGTAAGAACGAGTGGCCTGTACCATATTGGTCATTTCTTCCATCATATTTATATTCGGGAAAGCAACATAACCTTCTTCGTTAGCATCGGGATGAGTGGGGTCATATTTCAAAAGCGGCGCTCTTTTGTCTGACACCACATCTGTTACCTGCACCCGGTTAAAGTCGGCTTTAGGGTCATTCACACTGAGAATATCCCCGAAAGACTTTGCGTCCGGCATAGCTGTAAAAACCACATCTTTACGGCGATATGGGCCCCCTTCCGGGGTCCTGGTCGTATTGATATTGGCAATATTTGATGAAATGGAGTTCTGGCGCGCTCTTTGCGCCGCCATTCCACTACCACCAATTCTGAAACCAGATAAAAAATCACTCATCGCTTACTCCCTATCGTGTTTCACTGATGGCATATTTCATGGCCGCCATTTTTTTGTTTATTAGCTGTATTGCCGCTTTCATTAAAATAGAGTTTTCCGCCAGATTTGACATTTCTCTTTCCATGTCCACAGTATTGCCGTCATTATTCAGGGCAATATCCGGATTTTCATAAATTCCCGCTTCTACCGCAGGCTTTCCGCCAACTGCGTAATGCTGTCCATGTGAAGTGCTTAATGAATTATTGCCGTCTAAATCGAGGGCGCGGGCCAAGGCATCTTCAAAATCAACTTTTTTAGCATGATAATTCGGAGTTTCTGCATTTGCAATATTCGCAGCCGTTACATTGTGGCGCACCTGCCGAAGAGCTATTGAACTGGCTAAGGCGTCTGTTGTTTTATCAAACAGATTACTCATAAATAACCTTCCTCTCGATATTGATTGATTTTATTTCGCAAAGTACGGATTGAAATTCCCAGAATCTCGGCGGCCTTAGTACGGTTCTGATGAACAAAGTATAAGGTTTGCAGAATATATTTTCTTTCAACTTCGTCTAATTTCTGACCGATCGAAAACTCCAGTTCTTTTGTCTGAAGATTTAAATCAATATGTTCCGGCTCAATTGTGGCCTTCGCGTTTATTTTAGACTCTTCTTGCTGTGAATTTTCAAAAGATCTTTCTAATACAGACTCTAATTCATGGAAGTTTCCCGGCCAATTGTACTGTAAGAGTTTTTCGGCTGCTTTATCGGTTAATTTATAGGTTCTTTTGTTATTCATGAGACTCAGCACCTCAATAAAGAAGCTGGCAAAATTAACAATGTCGGTTTTGCGGTCACATAAGTTCGGCATTTCAATTATATGGATCTGCTTTTTGTCGAATTGTTTAATGACGTCGTAAGCCGATTCTTTTGAAGTCGTCACTATAGCCGAATTGAACGTCTCGCCCGGCAAAACCACATCATCAAATAAATTAAGCTGATTATTATTAAATACAATTTTATTTATATAGTTCAACATCGTGCTTTTTCCTGTGCCGATATCACCCACGATTACGAAAAAGTTCTTATCCGTATTTGCAATGAGCTCAGTTAAAATATTCTGCATAATCGGGCTCTGAATCTGAAAAGAACCGTATTGATAATTTATCATTTCTGAACCTCAAGTTGAGACATCGCAGGAATTCTTTTTAAATGCTTTTTGTAATCAACATCCCAGGCGGCCTGTCGTAATTTTTCATCCGATAATTCTTTCCAGATCTTGAAATCTTCATTTTTAATA
>JAYTFA010000375.1:0-3518 GCA_043734765.1 Pseudobdellovibrio sp.
AGAATATTATTTTAAAATGGTTTTTATCTAATATGACTTCGTTTGCCAGCGTGGTTTTTAGACCCTTTTCATCGGTTCTGAACAGAGTTCCACTAATAGTATCTAGAGTTGCAATGTCAGCGATATGCATTTTATCAAGCAAAAAAATGAACTCATCATTTGGATTGCCGGCTCGAGCCTCCAGATAAAGCTGACGGATATTTTCATTAAAATCTACTTTTAAAATCACCTGATAATTGTGTGGTGATTTATAGACAATGTGAGAAACAAAAATTTCTTTTTCCCCGAACAGCACCATGTTGTGCTTAACCTGGTGATCGTGATCCATTTCAGCCATTCCGGTTATTGATATTAAGAGCAATCCAATTATCAGTACTATTTTTTCGATTTTCATATTTTATCTCCTGTTAAAAGATATAAAATATTAATTCTGGTTATTTAACAGCAAAGTTTGCAAACAGTGACTTGCTATTTTTGCAAGTGGATCAGATCCTGGGTTTTTAATACTTTGGCAGAATAGGCGTTAATATTTGCCATTGACAGGGCGTGCACGCGTTCAGCTTTGTGCAGCTTACCATCAGCGCTTAAAATATCTAAGCTGGATGAGGCATCAGACACCACATAAGTCTCAAAACTATTCTCTACTAAGTCCCGGGCCGAAGCCTCGATACAATCGCTTCCGGTAAAGCCTGCTAAAAAAATATTTGCACAGTACTTTTCATTTAATAAACTCAATAATTTTTGACTTGAAAGGGCACTGGCTTTGAATTTTATAAAATTCAGTTCGTTTTTAAGTGGCTCGATTTCAGATATGAAGTTGTAGCCAGGTTTGGTATTAAAAAAAATGCTTTCAGGCTTGTTCGATTCATGTCTGACAAAGATCACCGGCAGATTGTTTGTTCTCCAAAAAGATAATAAAATTTTGATGTTATTTATTGTATCCTGACTATTTTCAGCAAGAGCCTGTTGGGTGTTAATCAGCAGTAGAACCGAGTCCGGCTTTAATATATTCGCTTTAGTATTACTTTTGATATTCAATAATAAATTCACTTTTTCATTAAATTGACGTGCTTCTTCTATTACTTTCCGGCCTAAATCCGTTAAGGACCATTTGCGGTTGGATTTTACTATGACGGGTGCGATTTCGGATAAACTCAGAAGATTTCTGGATATGACAGACTGATCTTTATGTAGCTGCTCTGATAGCTCCAGCAAGCTGGTTGCACTTTCAAAAGCGATCAGCAGTTTAAGCTGTTCCGAGGTAAAGGGCTGACTTACGCTACTCATCAACTACTTCTTTTTAGCCCATTGTCTCTTGGTTTCACCGAGCGCTAAGGCTGCGGCAACCGAAACATTATAACTCGCATTCGGTGAAAGCTGCGGAATACTCACTAATTCATCGCAGGCTTTTTCGGTGGTGGTTCTCAGTCCTTTGTCTTCGGCCCCCAACACCCAAATTACTTTTTCGGGAATGTTCATATCATAAATGGTTTTTTCAGCTTTGTGAGACAATCCGAAAACCCAGAAGCCGGCTTTTTTTAAAGTTTCAAACGGAGTTGCAAACTGATTTGTGCGATGGATCGGTACATGCTCAACGCCGCCGCTGGCCACTTTGTGCACAGTTGCCGTTAAACCGACTGCCCGATCTTCGGGAATAATCACGCCGTTAACTCCCATTAACCAACTTGTTCTAATTATTGCTCCCAAGTTATGAGTGTCTTCAACTCCGTCAAGAGCCAGAACCATTCCGTTAGTGCCCCAGTCATAATTTTGATAATCAAATTCCAGATTTAAATCAGAAAATGCAACGGCACCTTGATGTGATCTCGAAATTTCCTGAAGCTGCTGTTCGGATTTTTCTTCAATTTTTATTTTTTTGGCTTCTAACTGTTCTGATAAGGCACGAAGCTCGGCCGATGAACGCCAGTTCGATTGCAACAGAACAACCTGAACACTTTTTGGATGAGTATTCATGAGTTCAGAGATGGCATGGGAACCGGTCACTTGGCGCCAGTTTCTAGGATAGGATGGTTTTTCAGTTTTACGGTGAAGCTGAGGCGCGAAGCCGGCTTTACCTTCGGCAGGCCCTCTGGTTTTGGCGGGCTTAACCGGTCTTTTAGGCGGGCGTGAGGGCCTTGCCTGCGTGGCTTTGCTATGGGATTTTGAATTCGGTTTGAAATTATTGTTTTTTCTCATTATGTACAACTTTCTAATATATCAAGAATGGTCTCTCGAGGTTTATGTGCGTTTAAAATCGGACGACCGACAACGAGGGCTGATGCCCCGGCTTTGATGGCTTGCTTTGGAGTCATCACTCTTTTTTGGTCTTCGGATTGAATTCCCGTTTGATCTATTGAAAGACGAATGCCGGGAATCACTTTAAATAAATCGGGATAATTCAGGTACTGTAATTCGTGTCCCGAGCAGACAAGACCTCTGATACCTGAATTATAAACTTCCTGAGTTAAAGCTCTGACATGGTTTTCGACTGACCAGGAATGAAAATTGACCGGCAAAGAAGATTGATCCCAACTGGTCAATATCGTCACAGCCAAAATTTTGAATGGTCGGATTTGATTTAATTCCTGTTCAAGTTTATGCAGTTCTTTGAGCGCTAGGGGTCCAGCCAGCGCATGAACGGTGACCAATGTTGCTCCGGCATCAAAACTAGCGCGAACGGCAGACACCATGGTTGAGGGAATATCAAAATATTTATTATCAACAAACACCGGTGAAATTTCTGCGATTTTAGAAACCAGCTCGGCTCCATAACGGTAAATAAGTCTGGGTCCGAGTTTTACTCCGCCGATGAGATCACCTACGTGATCCAAAATTTTCATAGCATCATCTTTTGTATCTACATCTAATGCTAAAATTAACGGGTTCTTTAAAAATCTCATTCGGTTCCTTATTTTAATAACTCAATAACTTTTTGAAACACCTGGTTTTTCGGCAGTTTAAAAACCTCTTTATTTTTTCGCTGAACGACTTCTATCTGATCAGCTTCAAATCCCTTTTTTCCCACTACGATACGCACAGGGAAGCCCAGCAGGTCTGCATCTTTAAACTTTACTCCCGGTCTTTCATCACGATCGTCAATAAAGACTTCAATATTTTTAGCTTCAAGTTCTTTGGTCATACTTTCTATGTAGGTTGAAGCGGCCTCATCTTTCGGATCCAAATGGCAAATGTGAACATGAAACGGAGCAATGGCTTTTGGCCAGATAATTCCGTCCTGGTCATGGCTTTGTTCAATGCAGGCCTGCACTGTTCGCGTAACGCCGATACCGTAGCATCCCATTTCATAAAATTGCGAACGGCCGTTTTTATCCAGAAACACCCCATTCATTTTCTGTGCATATTTCTGGCCGAGATAGAAAACATGCCCCACTTCAATTCCGCGGTAGGCTTTCAATCGCCCATCAGACTCCGGACATTTGTCGCCTTCTTTAGCCATTCTAACATCAGCAAATTGAGTGACCTGATAATCTCGGGGTTGATTGACATTTTTCAAATGA
>JAYTFA010000376.1:0-9104 GCA_043734765.1 Pseudobdellovibrio sp.
CTGTCATCTATTCCGATATTGATTTCGATTTTTGTCATTTTAGTAATTGCGTTACTCGTCTTAATCAGAGGGCTTACGCGAGACCTCCGAGCGTTAACATCGGCGCTAACGACCGCTAACTTTGGAGGTACACATGCATTTCCCACCTTGCCGAAGGCAAACACTCAGGAAGTAAAAGCCATTATCGAGGTGCTTGAAGAGCTTCATCGCCAAGCCTCCGAAGTTTATCGAGAGATGTGGCTTTTTATGGGAAGAGCAGCCCACCAAATAAAGACTCCTGTCACAGCGATGCAAGCAACACTTGAAGTCCTATTACGAAGAGATCGTACTAAGGATGAGCTTCTTGGTGGCTTAGCGGATGTTCAGTCGGCTGCGGGACTTCTGAATGAACTCACGCGAAAGTTAATTTCCTCGTCAAGAATTTCATATCAAGAAAGTCCACCAACAGAACCTATTAACCTCCAATCATTTTTCAAAGAGCTGGTTGAACTTTTCAAGTCGAAAGCGAATGAGAGCGGTGTAGAGTTAAGAATCGAAACTGATCTTTCACTCAACGTCTTGGGGAATCGCTCACTCATGTCAGATATTTTTGGAAATTTGATCGAAAATGCGATCCTTTATTCTCCCGAACATAAAAATGCGAGCATCCATCTTGCTTGGCATACCGAAGGTAACAGTGCTGTCATTGAAATTTCGGATCAAGGCATAGGCTTTCCAGACGCGGTCAGGTTGGATTTGTTTAAGCCATTTGTTAGAGGTGATGAAAGAAAAGCCGTTGGTTCTGGATTAGGTTTATCTATTGCGAAGAAGTCGGTGAACCTTCTCCGTGGTGAAATCGAACTCGCAGAATCCTCTCCTCGTGGATCAAGGATGCGTGTTTGGCTGCCGCTGAGTTTTTAGAATGGTATGTTACTATTTGCCTGAACTCCAGGAGTGCTTTAAGTGATAACCTTATAAAATTTTAAGAGCCCTTCAGGATCAATACCATGGCCGTGCAGACAATCTACCACGTGGGTGTGCAGCTCAGGCAGGGCGTGCTGAAAAGACTGTTTTCGATGCTGATCCAAGATAGCGTTATAGACCCAGAATTCTTTCAACGTTTTGAGGTGGTTTTCAATTTTGCTCGCCTTCACCATGTTGGTCAACTGCACGAAGCGCCCGGCAATATGCTCGGTGCGCTTTGCGGCCCACGAACGCTTCCCGAAAGCTTCGAGTTCGGCCACAACCGACTCTTTCATGGTGTCAGGTAAATTGGCGATAGCGAGATACTGGGGGTAAACCAGAATGTTCAGATTATAGGGATCTTCTTTGAAGCTTTCTTTCAAACTGTCTTGCTCAATCCACGACAACAACCGGGTGACACCGGAAATATTGTAGACATTCACAGTCATGTTCACCAGCGCGTTAACATTTTTTTGAAATCTACAGAACTCGGCCACCTGTTTAAAATTATCACTGACCACTGACCATTTGGATGGAAACCGGATGTACTCCTGGACTTCTTCAGTGCCGTCAATACTGGCGATAAAATCAAATCGTCGAAAATGCTTAGATAGAGCTAGAAATTTCTCCATCTTCTGTGTGAAATTAGAGGCAAAATAGACCGTTATATGGCGTGAGTGGCCGGTATCAACACACTTTTTCAGAGCTTGGTACACTTCTTCGATCAGGGTGGGCTCGCCACCCGCAAAGCTCAGGTTTTCGAGGCTCGGAATCAAGCGTTCGAAACTATCCCAAACCGCTGTATTATTTTTCCAGTCAGCCATTTTTGAAAGATTAAAGTCGAATTCAAATGTGTGATCTTCAAATAAGCGCGATCCGGTATTTTCAATGCCGCTGAACTTGGCGCCGATAGTCTGCAATTCGGCCGCATAACTGCTGCTGTCAAACTGGTTGCACATCCGGCATTTAAGGTTGCACAGATTTCCGGGTTTTAATTCGAGAAATTTAATATCCGATTTGAGTTTGCCATCGTTTTCAAGTGCGTCTTCGACCATCAGGCCAAATTCGGATCGATTCCCCCATTCGCGCAAACTGCGCTTGCGCATGCTGTCGCCACCATGGGCATCTTCGCGCTGGCACTGTCCGCAGCCGGTCAATTTTTCATTGTTAAGCATAGATTTGCGGATATTTCGGAAGTTATTATTATTCCAGATTTGCTCTATGGTATTTGTCGAAATGTTGCTGGTGGTGCCGTCATCATTTTTAATCATTTCTTGATAAAAACAACACGGTCTTAAAAATCCAGCGGGAACCGTAGAAAGATGAAGAAAAGGGTAAGCGCAGAAGTATTCTGAATTCAGAAGTTCATGCATGTTCGCTGGTTTCAACATAATTCCTACTCTTTGAACAGCTCAGCCAGACGGGGAGCTACGTTGATGATGTTCTGGTTTCGTAACCGATCAAGTTTTTTTGTATACAGTACGAACTCAGTGTATAACTTTTCATTGAATTCGGTCAACCGGCTGCGTTTTAGATGTGCCAACAGTATATCAAGCTTGTTGAGATTGAACTCGGCAAAGTCGGAGTCCTCATAAAATGATCTTTGCTCTAGTAGATAGGCCTCAAGACGGTCGATTTCGCGATTTCTCAGTTCTAAGGGCAAGGCCTTAATCGTCAGGAAGTCCGGATTGTCCAGCCAAATGAAGTGAGGAAAACAGGGAAGCAGTTTCGAATAGCCTCGTAAAAACGTGAGAAAATCGATGATGCCCGAAAGATTGTACGCCTGAAAAACGGTATGAATTTCAATCCAAAGACGTGTTTTCTTTTTTAATTGGAGAACATGATTTAAGTTTTTCACGATACGGGCCCATTCGGACTTGTGCCGGATGTAATCATTCAGCTCGCCGAAACCCTCCAAACTTACATGCAGTTGGACCCCGGCAAATTCCGCCCAAAGTTCTTGAATTTCCTCAGGCACAATCATCAGGTTTGAGTGGTACCGAATTACTATTTTTTGAGATAAACCTCTTTCGACCAAAGCTTTGAGAACTTTTGCATGCACCGGATTGATGAGGGGTTCACCTCCGGTGAAAAGAATTTGCTTTAATTTGGAATCGGAATCTTCGATCAGTTGCTGAATAAGGCCTTCGTACTGCCAAAGCGTGTAAGCTTTTTCCGCCGATTCTGCGTTGAAAGGAATTTCAAGTTTACGAAAATCCGTATGCAAACCGTAAGAAGCTGATGGATTGCACATACGGCATTTCAGATTACAGTTGTTGGAAAGTGAAAAATCCAGATCCTGTAGCGGATAGGTTGAGGCTCCGTCGGCGGAAGTGGTGCGGACCATTTCGCCAACATTATTTAAAAAAAGCCGGTAGTAATCTTGTCGTACCGAGGTGCCACCTGCGTCTTCGACCTGATAGCAGGAGCGACAGAATTCGGGTCTTTCACCCTTCAGCATCTGCGAACGCAACTTCTTGTAGGTGTTGAGATTTTTAGTCTGTTTTACGTCGTGCAGCTGGTTTAAATGGATATTTTCTCCGGAATCACTCTTGATATGGCCACCGTGATCGGTGTTGCAGCAAACCCGCAAACTGGTATCAGTATTGAAACTAAGTGAAAGCCAAGGTAGTGGGCAAAGTGATTTTTCAAGCATACGCCGATTATACTAGGGCAACTTCAATTCGGGTACCTACTGATTTTTGACTTGCTGATTCTTTTGAGCAGCGCGTTGCCATACAGGGCTACAAACGTATGCACTTTTAACGGGAAATATAATAGGGGAATAATGCTTCGACGAGATAGGATTCGAAGCGGGTGTTGCTCAGGGTTTTTTGGGTTGTTAGGGCCAGGTTTAAATTATTGTTGTAGATGTTAAACCAAAGTGAATCTCCGTTTTCACTCACGAGGACCAGCTTTTGAATATCTGGGGTGATCAAATAGCGTGTTTTGGTGAATACGTTTTTGCCAATTGTGGTCTTTTGATTCATTACAAACTCGGTTAGGAATTCGGCCGTATTAACTAATTCCCAATCGCCAAGTGGAGTACCAAATTCGATGGTTTTGTATAGATTTGAAATTAATCGGGATGCAACATCTGCAGGTACTGAGTCATTTGTATTTTTGGTACACGAGTAAGTCGTAGAAAAAACAGCAACGCAGGTAAATCCAAGTTGACGGAGTTCAGCAAATCTTTCTAATCCGGGAGAAAAAGATGTGTAAACCACTTCTTTTTTAAAAGTGTTAATCGTATTAAGCAGACCCGAAAATTTAAAGCTTCCTACATAAGTCGGTGGAACCGGGAGTGCTGATGCGGCTACTGAAAAAATACTCATTAAGGCAATTAAAATAGTTTTCATAAAAATCCTTCGATAGTTTTTTTATTTTCTACATTAATTTACCATAAACATCATGCTAATCAAAGAATCATTTACTTTAAACTTGGCGTTATAGTTTTAAAGACCATTTCTGCGACGAGTTTATTTCCAGTTTTATTAAGATGGAATAAGTCCAAAAACATTTTTTTATCTTCCGGAAAAAATTTATACAACGAATGCGAGAATTTTTCATTTTTTAAAAGCACATCAGCTTGTGAAAAAAATTGTTGAAGCTTTTGTTCGACCTCTTTAGACGCAACAGCATTTTTATCTACAAATCCAGCCGTATCTATTTGATTATCGTTTAAACGAATAGGCTCTAAAAAATGATAAAATATTGAATGATTAATTTCGGCCACTGCATTCATGTATCTGAGGTTATTAATGTAGCTTTGCAACAGAGCTGTATTTTTTACGCCGAACTGAATAAAGTTTTCTTCCGGATTAATTATAACTCTATACAAATGATAAAGTATGTATTGCATATTGGGCAGAATAACGGGTTTCTTCTCCGTTGTAAAATTTTGGGCCATTTTATCAAATATAAATTTTTGGTAAGTGTGAATAGCTGGATAATTCAAAACGGAGTCGCCTGCTTCAGGGATTTCTGCAGCACCAGTATAGGCTATTACAATATCAATTTTATCCAAACTATAAACATCACGAATGAGTTTAATCAGTTGCTGATAACTGGTGTACCCGCTGACGGCACCATTATAAATTACATGTGAAATTTTTTTTTCTTTTAAAAGTTGGTGAAGTCTGAAAGGCCAATTGCCATTAAACATATGGGGATCACTAATTGAGTCACCTAGAATCGCTATTTTAAGGGGGTTTGCGTCAATTTTATTTTCGTATTCAACGAAACCGTTTTTTAAGTTGATCTCGGTGGTGAATTTTTTTAAGCCCAGCTTGAGATCAAGCTCGGTGGGCTCAAAACGAGCGCTGTGGGCGTACCCGAGTAGCGGGTCCAGAGTGCTAAAAAGTTGATGATTAACTTCATCAAGGGCAGGAGGCTCATAAAAAAGAGAAAACTTTTTAAAATAAAAAAAGGAACCGAATTCTAAAAGAATTACGAAAGTTAAAAAAGCGATTGCAACAATTTGTTCCTTGGTGCTTTTCATAGGATGAAGCCATTAATCCATTATAATTTGGGATTGTCATTCAAAAAATATGTAACTACTATTTTAGCCATGGCATTAGCAAAAAAAATTGAACAATGGTCAAAATCCAACCCTGATAAAATTGCAATTTATTTTAAAAATGAACAAATTACTTTTTCACAACTTTGGGCTGAGATTGAGCGATTGTCCACCAGCTTGATTGCTGAATTAAATATAAAATGCGGCGATCGAGTCGCCTTTTTAGGCCACAACAGTCCAAAATTTATTTTCTTATTTTATGCCTTATCGAGATTAGGAGCCATCTTGGTGCCTCTCAACTACAGATTGTCCGTGGTTGAACTGAATATAATATTAAAAGATTCTGAGCCTAAGCTTCTTTTTTTTGAATCAAAATTTCAAAAATTGATCGATGAAAATTTAGCCGATGGTATTGATATTAATTTGATCTGTTTTGACGATGGTAAGCAAAAGTTAAATGAAAACTTATTAAAATCACAAATAGAATTAATTGAAGATAATACAGAACCGGTTTTGTTAGTCTACACCTCGGGTACAACCGGAAAACCAAAAGGGGTTCTGCATTCAAAGAGCGGAATTCTTGCTAATATAGAAAATTCACATGACCTTCATGATTTTGTTCAGACAGACATTATCAATACTGTATTGCCATTTTTTCATGTCGGAGGTTTATGTATTCAAACACTGCCGGCACTTCATATGGGAAGTACCGTTTTATTACACAGCGATTTTGATCCGGAGAGATGGTTTGATGATTTAATTAAGTACAAGCCGACTCTATTTTTGGCCGTGCCATTTGTTTTAGCGAGCTTAATAAAGCATCCACGCTGGAAAAATGCGGAGCTATCAAGTTTAAGATTAGCCGTAACAGGTTCATCATTGGTACCGGAATATCTGATCAAGGAATTTTATAAAATGGGAGTTCCGCTGGTACAGGTCTATGGAGCCACAGAAACCGGTCCGGTATCAATCTATCTTAAAGCAGAAGACTGTAATAAAAAAATAGGATCGACCGGAAAAAATCCACGACTCGGAAAAATTAGAATACTGGATTCTGAACGTAACGAAGTCGGAGTCGGTGAAGTTGGCGAGATTGTTATTAGTGCACCTAATCTAATGCTGGGTTACTGGAAAGATAATAATAATTCAGAATTTCAAAATGGTTGGTTTTACAGCGGTGATCTGGGATTTATGCAAGAGGGGTATTTTTATATCGTTGATCGCAAAAAAGATATGATTATCTCAGGCGGTGAAAATATATATTCTGCCGAAATCGAAAACTTCTTGTTTTCAAAATGTGATTTGGCGGACTCGGCCGCCGTGGGACTGCCGGATCCAATCTGGGGTGAAATCATTGTATTAGCCGTCGTAAAAAAACCCGGAGTTGAGATCGACAAACAAATGATATTAGATTTTTTCTCTTCTGATAAAATCGCAAAATATAAAAAACCTAAAGAAATTTATTTTTTTGATCAGCTGCCTAAAAACAGCATGGGTAAAACGCAAAAAGAAACTCTTCGCCAGCTCATTTTAGAAAAATATAAAAAATGAATTTTACCCAGGTTGATTTCTGGATTTTTGTAAGTCTTTCATTTTTTAGTTTTATTCTCGCAAAAGACCACTACACGAAGCGAATTTCGTATCTTGTTCTTATCAGTTTGTTTTTTTACTATCTCTTGAGCAGCTGGTTTGTAATTTTCTTAATTTTTTCGATTTTATGGACTTTTATAGTTGGTAATCTAATTGATAAACATAGAACCACTAGTCAACGTTTGGGCTACCTGTGTTTTGGCATTCTTGTTGTACTTTCTTTTTTAATTTACTATAAATATTCGTATCTCATCGCAGACACTATAAATTATTTATTTGGCACCAGGGTTGTCGTGTTTGATTTGTTTTCTTATGTGTTTAACGAATTCTTTCATAAGAAAAAAGATTTTACTAAAATATTAGTTCCCGCGGGAATTTCATTTTTTGTGCTACATGAAATAAGTTACTTAGTTGATGTGTATAAAAATAAAATTAAGGCCTGCACGAATTTAATTGATTATGCGCTTTATGTTTCATTTTTCCCGCAGCTTATTTCGGGTCCTATTGTCCGCGCCAATGATTTTATGCCGCAAATGAAAAAGCCATGGAGAATTTCGCATGAAGACTTTGGTTTTTTTACATTAATGGTTTCTAAGGGCCTGATTAAAAAAATTGTCATTTCCGATTTATTAGCTCGGCTGATAGTCAACAGAGTATTTGCCAACCCGATTCAGTTCAGTGGTCTGGAATGTTTTTTGGCCACGATCAGTCATGCCATGTTAACTTATTGTGATTTTTCAGGTTACACCGATATTGCAATCGGAATTTCGCGGTTGTTTGGTTACAAATTGCCTGTCAATTTTAATTATCCGTTCAAAGCGCAAAATGTAGAAGATTACTGGCGACGCTGGCATATTTCATTTTCAAGCTGGTTAAAGGATTATATTTATATACCTTTGGGTGGAAGTCGTGGAAGCGAAGCGCGCACACAGATTAATTTATTTATAACAATGGTGGTGTCGTCGGTATGGCATGGCGCAGGATGGCATATTGTTTTTTGGGGCGTTTTAAATGGTATCGGTTTAAATGTTTTCAGAACCTGGAAAAAATTAAAATTTTTTAATTTGCAGCCCAATAGATTTATTGGCGTCTGTTCTACGGCCATCACGGTACTTTTTATTGCGCATACGAGTATATTTATTCGTGTCACAAATTTTAACGATGGGCTTATTTTTTTAAAGAATATTTTTTTTCATTTTAACTCTAAACCAGTCGTACAAACATTGAGTATTTATTCAGCAACACTTCTTATTCTTTTCGTAAGTTTTTCCATTCATTTTTATCCAGACGAAAAAAGAAATAAACTTTACGACGCATTCATTCAAGCCAGAGCTCGAAACTTAGTTTGTGTATTGCTTGTTATTTTTTTGGGCGTTGTGTTTTTTCAATCAAAAGGCACAAACTCTTTTGTATATACTACTTTTTGAATTACGATATGAGCATAAAATAAAAATGGGGTCGTTGTGAGTGTACGGAATCAGGCAATTAAATCGGTGGTTGTATTAGGTGGCGGTACAGCAGGTTGGATTGCCGCACATGTTTTAAGAAAAAGTCTGGGAAAAAATTTAAAAATTACTCTTATCGAATCAAAAAAAAATCCGATTATCGGGGTTGGCGAAGCCACAGTTCCAACGATTAGACTTACCATGCGACATTTGGGCCTATCCGAAGAAGAATGGATGCCCAAGGTTCAGGGTTCATTTAAATTGGCAGTTCGATTTAATGATTGGCTAAGAAAGGGACATGTTTACTACCATCCATTTAATCATCATAGGAGTTTTTCGCATCTGAACCATGGTCTTTATCATCTTCCGGATCTGCCATCGACAATCGATATTTTGCAAATATTTTCTGCCATACCTGTTAAAGACAGGCCCAGCGATTTTGCCCGTTTTTGTTCGGCCATTCCGGCTATTTGTGATGAAAGAAAATCCCCTAGAAATTTTGATAAAACGTCTCGCGCAGAAAATTATGCTTACCATTTTGATACTCATTTGCTGAATAAATATTTTAAAGAATTGGCCGAACAGCGTGATATTGGATACTTAGCAGA
>JAYTFA010000377.1:0-1926 GCA_043734765.1 Pseudobdellovibrio sp.
GTGCTGCTTGAAGTCTTAAACGGTTTAGTCTGAAAATCATAAAGATCAACATTGGGATGACCTTCTTTCTGAAAAGATCGCAACTGAAGGTGCTCTTCCTGTTTCACCGAGTTTTCAAAAGGAGTTAATATCTGTTTCTGTATTTCCTCGGCGAAGGATCCAAAAAGGTCCGTTTCCGCGTGCACAAAAACATGCATACATCTGAGCAAGGCGCACGACCATGTTCGTAAATTTTTATTCTCGGTCTGCGACGCATAAATCAGCAAATTCCGAATATCTTTTAAGCTTTTCTTGTTTTTAAGTTCACCAGGCATGTCTTCTAAACTGATGAGCAGTTTTTCACTCATTAAAACCAGCGCTCGGCGATGAAAATACCACAGCCTTTCAAGATCATCAGGATTGGATATCTGATATCCGTAGCTTCTTAAAAAAGATTCAGCTTCATCCAAACCGTGGATATTCAAGCTTTTACGATCTAAGGCCGAGGCTCCGCCAGCAACAACAGATAGAGAGGAGTCATCAAAAAAATAAAAAGAGGAATGATGTCTTTGCATTCCTCTTGATTGAATAAGTTTTAAGGTCTTTTATCAACTAATTAAATTCTTATTGGAAAATCGCACAACGTTTGATTTGAAACTGACCCAGCGTACCACTGGCAGGACTTCCGCCAACAACTGTAGTTGCATTCTGAAACTTAACTGTACCGCTGAAGTTCTGAGCATCAATTTTACCCTCAAAGCGCACTTCACCGTATTTGTCTTTTAAGCTTAAAAAGCCATCACCGGTTGTTACATTAAACTGTCCGGAAATCACTGCAGCATTAGTTGTAGTGGCCTGATCAAATTTAAGTTCTATCAGGTTTGCTGCCGTTTGATTCGAATACCAAATGCTATCATACACTGTAATTGTAACTTTGGATTGGGCACCGATAATGTTGCCGTCTGAATCCATTTTCACAACTCCGGTAAATCCAACGCCTGTGCCATTGGCCTGAGCGCTGATCGTACCGACTTCGGAAGGATTTGTTGTTGCCGACAAAAGGGCTTTTACCTGAGCTTCAAAATTATAAGAATTTGCAGAACTATCAAAAATATAGCCCGTGTTTGTTGTTGAAGTATTATTAGTACTCGCACATTGAACGCCGGTGGTTACTCCTGCAATAGTTGCCGTTGTACCAGCTCCAACCGTCGCTTTAGTAGAGCTTTTCTTGGGGTTACAAGCCGCCAATAAAGTCAGAGCAATTAGTATTGTTATCTTTTTCATATAAATCTCCTAACTTACTAATAGGCAAAGCACGGGCCAATGTTTTGTATTGAATTGATACGCTCAAGTCGAATATAGATATGTTTTTCAGATTTCGCTTAACTTGCTGTACGCCTGTCAATTTTTTTGACAATCAAAACCAATAGATTACTCTTAAGCATGTTTAAAAAATATTACGAATACATCCTCGTATTCCTCTTATCTACGACCTTAACTTTTATACTTTATTTGTTCCTGGCCCAGATAGAATCGAATTCAACCACACAGTACAAACTGCAAACAGCTCTGGAAAATGCCTCTCACAGATGGAATGATCTGCTTTACTTCGCCCAGAATTCGAAGCCGCCCAATCAGGATGTTCTTCTGCTTGCCATTGATGAACCCTCTATTATAGAGGTCGGACGTTGGCCCTGGAGCCGAAACGTTATTAATAATATAACTGAAGAGCTCCTTAATTATAAAATTAAAACCCTCACCTATGATATTATCTTCTCTGAAAAAGAAAACTCAGCATCCGATATAAGCTTTGCAAAGACCATCGCAAAAGCACCAAAAAAATTGATTCTGGGTACATTCAGCGACTTTGCCTCAAATAAAAAACCTTTTCAGGATTTCTGCCTGACTCAGGCTTTTCTTTATACAGGCGGAGCAAGTCTCGCTAAA
>JAYTFA010000378.1:0-1569 GCA_043734765.1 Pseudobdellovibrio sp.
GAAGACTCAAACCACATTTATACTCCTAAGGCTCTGAGGCTCGCTAACTGTGAGGCCACGCCATCCGTCAGATCAGAAGAGTGAGCCTGAATCTGAAACTTGTTTTCAACCAGATAATTTTTAACTGTGGCTTTATGATTTTTTACAAAAAAGACAATCATCACATCCGCGCCCATGGCCCCGCAGGGTTTAGCCAATTTGACAGACTCAAAAGACTCAAGCCGAAACTTCATTTCCAGTGATTTCGCATGAGTCAACTGATGAGACTCCAATAATTTGCACCATTGCTTCATCAGACTCAAAAACTCAAATTCTTTATTTTCGGTGAAAACCTGAGTTATCCGATCTGATAAGGCCGGTAAAGCTTCTAATGATCTAAGGTCCAGGGTTTTTAAGTGTTCATGGGTATTTATTTTTAAACCGGTTGATAAGATAAAAAAATCGAGGTTTTCAAAATGCCATTTCATCGTCTGGTAAAATTGAATTTTCGGGTCGGCCAAACAGATGTTGCCGAAATACTGAAAAGCCAGATCAATGCCACTCCCTGAATGCAAACTCTTGTACTCTTCGAGGATTTTATAGAACTCGGGCTCAGCAGAAAGTAAATCCGGAGCAACTACGGCAAAATACTCCGCTGTGGATCTGCCGAAACCGCCCAATCGATAAGGATCGTTTATTGTAAGCGCGACTGATTTATTATGTTTTTTTAAATAGCGCCCGGCCGGACTTTCAGAGTGAAAAGCTGTGGAGCCTGACGGGTCATAGTTGATTTCAAAGCAGGGTTTAGTCGCTAAGCCTAAAGCCGAGCCGCCCAGCAAAACCGAATACTCGCCCACTAAAAATGTTTTTGCAGGGACTATCAACTTCATTTTAGTGGTTAGCTTGTTTTCTTAGGTCCTGTAAAACCTCAATAGCATTGGATAATGAAATTCTTTTTCTCAAAGTTAAAATTTCTTCCAGTTGCTTTACGACAAAAGGCATTTCTACTTCGGTGGCTCCGGCTCCCAATGAAAGATTTTTAATATGGAGTTTCATATGCCCTTCTATAATTCCCACTGTGGTTAAAGCTCGTAAGGCGCCCAAATTCTGAACCAAACCTACCGCTGCAACGATTCCGGAGAGTTCGGTAGCGGACTTCACTCCCAGCATTTTCATCGCAATTTTGGCTGATGGGTGCAGAGTTGTAACCCCACCAACCGTTCCCACAACCACCGGCGCTTCAAAAACTCCGATAAGTCGAGTATCCATTTTTTTCCAACGTGTAATTGAACGGTACTGCCCGTCTCGGGCTGCATACGCGTGAATTCCGGCTTCAACCGCTCTCCAGTCGTTACCGGTTGCAATTAAGATTGGATCGATGCCGTTCAGAACACCCTTGTTATTAGTGGCGGCCCGATACGGATCAAGTTCGGCAAAAAGCGAAGCTTCTTCGATTTTTTGCGCGAGAACCGGATCAATTTTATCAAGAGTGACCGTTACGCGGGTTAGCTTTGTGTCTACTAAGTTTGATAAAATACACATTGTGACTTTTTCAGAAGTAAAAAGTTCGAGAGGTTCTTTTAAATATTC
>JAYTFA010000379.1:0-2533 GCA_043734765.1 Pseudobdellovibrio sp.
CTTCCACCCTGAGTAGCCGAGCCGCCGCTTTGTCGATCTTTTGATCCCGGTGGATTTTGAGTATCGCGTTCATTTTGTCGATCTCTGGATGCTTGTTCAGGAGAATTGCTGCTTTGCCAAGCCTGAGTTTTCTGAGAGCCCGAGGACCCTGGTTTTCCCATATTATTTTGCTGACCTGGTTTTTGTTTTTCTTTGTCTTTTTTCTCATCTGTAAACATATATGTTCTCCTTTGTTTATTGATCCTATTTCAGAAGGTTGCATAAAACTCGCCAACCTCGCGGTAGGATTTACTTCATTTGAACTAGCCTGTGCGGGGAGTTTTGGCTCGATCGGGTCTAAATTTCTTGCTTAACAAGATGTTGGTCCAGCAGTAGTAATGAAGCGCATCGTAAGATAAAAAGACTTGTTACAGTGGGTCAGAGATGATGTAATTGTTGTTTAAATTAATATCTTTAGCGAGGTAATAGCAGCATGTACAAACCCACCACAAAGTTTTTAATAGTCGACGATTTTTCCACTTCCAGAAAGATCGTGAAAAATGCATTGTCAGACATGGGGTATCCGAATTCTGCAGAAGCTGTGGACGGAGTTGAAGCTTATCAGTTACTTGTTGAGCATGTAGGAACCGGCGCCCCTTTTGACTTTATCATTTGTGATTGGAATATGCCTAATATGCTGGGCATTGATTTGTTAAAAAAGTTACGTGCTGAGAATAAATTCAAAGAAATCCCTTTCATCCTGTTAACAGTTGAAAGTGAGCAATCGCAGATTTTGGAAGCCTTAAAAGCCGGAGTAACAGATTATATTGTTAAACCTTTCACTCCGGAAGGTCTGAAAACCAAGCTTGAAATTGCCTATAAAAAAACAAGTAATCCCCTCAGATTAGCAAAATAATCAATTAAACTGTTTCTGAATAGGCTACAGCCACAATATCAGACATAGTCACTAAGCCCGGTCGAGCCAGTAGCACCGATTGAATTGCATTTAGTGTAATCGAACAAGTGGCTACATCGCCATTAACGCCACCCTCAATGGTGGATTTAATTGTCGGTTCACCGGTAATAAGAATTGTGTCGTAAGACTTTTCTTCGCCAACGGCAGCTCTGAAATTAAGGCTGATCATCTCACGCTTGCCGATGTATCCTTTGCCGATTTGCTCTACGCCGCAGGCCATGCCCGTTTTTATAGGCTTATAACCGGTAAGAATGTCCTGCTCAGCAATAATAGGATTCAGGGTTTCTGTTTTTTTAGTTAATTTCCAACCCATTCGGGCTGCGATAAAATCAACAGATTCCGGTAGGCCCACGTGGCGCAAAGTTCCAGCCTTTTGTTTCTTTTTAAACTCTTCAAGCGTAAGGCCTGCTCCGATTTTTTGCTGAAAAGGAATTCTCCGGATAGAGGCATTTTGTACTCTCCATACCTGAATAGATTCTACCTTTTTTGATACAGCTGTAAGAACTGTAGGAAGATAATCCATTAGATAGCCGGGATTAACACCGGTTCCTAAAAGAGAAATTTTGTGTTTTTTGCATAGCTTATCCAGTTTTTTTGCCCGGGCAGATTGAATGTTCCATGGAAATGAAAGTTCTTCGCAGGTTGAAACAATCGAAAGTTTTTGCTGGGCAATTTCAGCAACGAGTGCATCCATTTTAGCCAGGCTTGAAACGGTTGTAACAACGGCAATATCAGCCCGTTTTTTTTTCAGGGCCTCTTTGACTGTAGCTGATATTTTTACGCCCATCGGTTTTAAACCACAGACGTCGCCCAGATCACGGCCTACCATATTCGGAGAGCTGTCAACTGCGGCCACAATCCTGAATCCGCGCTGAATTGCAAATTGCACCGTTTTTTGTCCTAATGGGCCTAATCCAACCTGCAGAATTTTAACCACGGTGTATCTCCTCTTATGATTTGAGTTGCTCATGTTGCCATACCGAATGGATAATAGCCAAACGAAATGCTTTTTGATGTGGGGCAATAGACGTGGCGATAAAATTGCAATTTATAAAAAAACTAAATGTTTCTTCGGCCAGCGGGCTCATTAGAATCGCTGATAAATTTTATGCCGTAGCCGATGATGAATTAAGTCTGATTTCATTTACGGAAAAGGCCGATGGTGCGATCAAGGTTATTAAACTTTTTACCGGCGAACTTCCTGCTGATGTCAAAGAGCGAAAAAAAATCAAACCCGATCTTGAATCCCTTGTATATTTTTCTGAATTAAATTCTATATTGGCTGTACCTTCCGGTTCAAAACCTAATCGCTGTATGGGAGCACTGGTCTCGTTAACAGACACTATTCGACCCATTGATTTCTCAAACTTATTTTCGGCGCTGCAGAAGCAGATTGCGGATTTAAACATAGAAGGCGTGCTGAGCACGGGTGCTGAAATCAAGTTATTTCAGAGAGGAAACGGAAAGGCCGGGCGGAATGCAATCATAACTCTGAAATCTAGTATTTTTATGCAAGAGTTAATCAACGGATTCGTCAGCGAAGGCTGTATTTTAGACGTAAAAACATGTGATTTGGGC
>JAYTFA010000380.1:0-5153 GCA_043734765.1 Pseudobdellovibrio sp.
AAAAAAGCGGCTCCGGCCAAACCGGCTAAAAAACAAAAAAAAATCAGCTGCCGTTAATACTTCGGCAATGACTCAAACATCTATGATTGATGATATTGCTTCTGAGTTTGACGATGAGTCAGAATTAGATGCTCTGGTCGGCTTAGAAGAAGATGACGCCTTAACAAATGCGGAACCATTGGAAGACGAAGATGCTGAAGAAGATACCGGTGCAGCTTTCGAAAGTCTCGAAGATGAAGAAACAGCTGAAGATCTGGAAGAAGATTTAGAAGACGATATGGCTTCTGATGCCACAAAGGCTGAAGAAGAAGATGACGACGAAGGTTATTTTTAATTAATAGCTTACGATAAAAAAGGGAGTCACTGACTCCCTTTTTTATTCTACATACATCTTCTTAAATTTCCGTCCGAGCCTTTGATCAACATGTATTCACGGTCTTCTTTGCCTTCAATTCTGATAATCAAATTCATACGCTTTTTATTTACAGCACCTGAATACAATGCCACTTCAGATCTGGGCAGATTAATAGGCCGAAGGTGCATTCCGGTATTCGCATTGTACGTACCTTTTGATTTTAGTACGGAGTTCACAATCTTAAATGACGTAATTGAGCCCGAGGCGCAATCAAAAGCCACATTTGTTTGACCATTACTGTAAGCAGTAATGGTGATTCCATCTCCGCCCCACTTTTCAGTAACACTGATCATTGATCTGGCAGATGAAATATGAGCAAAGCTCAAAAGTAATACAAAAGCTAAAATGTTTTTCATAAATTCTCCTTTATTCTAAAAAAATAACTATTTTGATCCGACAACGTTTCTGTATTCAAAATAGTTTACGCACTGTCTGACAACGTAACTGTATTAGTGGTTTTGTTATTAATCTTTCATGGGTTTTGTGTGAACGGCATACTTCTCAAATTCGCCGTACTCATGTAATTTGTTATAAAGTGTTTTGATCGTTATACCCAGCCCCTGCGCTGCTTGGGTTTTATTTCCACCGTAATGTCCCAATGCTTTCAGGATGTAACGTTTTTCCAGATCATAAAGCGGTATTGCGGGATCAAAATCCAAACCTTCATCAATAACTTCAGGATTACGAATGCCATCCGGAAGATCATTAATCATAATCATATGACCTTCAGATAAAATCTGTAATCTTTCGCAAGTGTTCTGTAACTCGCGAATATTTCCCGGCCACTCATACTTAACTAAAATTTTCATTGCTTCTTCATCTATCGTTTTACCGCGATTGATGAACGAGTTGGTTGCCGAACTTAAAAAGTAGTTTACCAGCATAGGTATATCTTCTTTTCGTCTGCGTAACGGCGGAGCATTTATAACAATCGTGTTAATGCGATAGAATAAATCTTCTCTGAAGTTTCCACGGACTACTTCCTGATCCAATTCACGATTTGTTGCGCAAACTAAACGAATGTCCAATCTAATTGGATCTTTGCCGCCGACTCTGTAGATTTCGCCTTCTTGAATGAAACGTAAAAGCTTGGCCTGAATGGCTACCGGCAGTTCCCCGATTTCATCCAGGAATAATGTTCCGCCGTTTGCAGCTTCTGCTAATCCGATTTTCTTATTGTAAGCACCGGTGAATGAACCTTTTTCATGACCGAATAACTCAGATTCCAGAAGAGTTTCTCTAAGAGCTCCACAATTGATTGCCACGAAGGCTTTATTCTTTCTGCTGGATTTGTCATGAATTGCTCGGGCAATCAGCTCTTTGCCTGTTCCGGACTCACCCATAACAAGAACACTTGCATTTGATGGTGATACTCTTTCGATCATTTTCATCAACTGAACCATGACGTCAGACTTATAGATAATGGGCTTGGTTTCAGTAATTTTTTGTTGAGCCACCCAGTTCGATTGATTTTGCGATTGAGTATTTGAACTCGGTAAGTGAGGTAAAGAGGTTGCATTCGATTCAGACATTAGGACCACCTTTCAACGTGAGCGTTTTGTAAGCAAATTGCATCAATCTCAAATTGATACAACGCATTGGATGCATTGCAATATAACTAAAGTCGTGTATAAATTGCAAGAAAAAAATTTCATTATCATATATTTTTTTTCTGGTCTTTAAAGGACACGTCCATCAAGCGATAATGAAGTGATGGGCGCCACGGTTAACAACATAATAGATAAATACTTGAAATATCAGGAAAATATTGAATCTTTTTCCCCTCTTAGCCTCAAAGCTTACCATATAGATTTGGCTCAGGCCTTTAAAAACAAACAAACTAAAGTTTGCAATCCTCAGGAGCTCTGGAACATGGTCAGACCTTCGCTAAGCCAGTGGGGGCAACTTAGTTTGGCTACCCGAAATCGCAAAATTGCTACTTTAAAGAGCTTTTTTTCATGGCTGTATGAGCAGAACCTCCTAGATATTAATTATGCAAACCAATTAGTTTGTCCAAAAGTTCCGCAAAAAATTCCACATTTTTTATCAGTAGATGAAGTGATCTCGGTTATCAATTTTTTAAACAAGCAACTGAGCTCCAGCCCGGATAGCAAAAAACAAATCCGATTCAGAAATCAAAAAACGCTGTTCTTGTTGCTTTATGGCGGTGGCTTACGAATCAGTGAAGCCTGTAATTTAAAATGGAAAAATATTTTTTTTAAAGAAAAAAAGATTTTAATTAAGGGAAAGGGCAACAAAGAAAGATATGCCATACTCCCCGCTTTTTCTTTGGAGCATTTAAAAAAAGAAGAAAGTCTGGGCAAATCCGATCAGCACGAATTCGTATTGGGAAAAACACCCATGAACTCAAGAATCGGCTATGAACTGATCCGGCAACTGGGCCTGCAAGTAGGTTTAATGAACCCGCTGCATCCCCACGCTTTACGGCACAGCTACGCCACTCATTTGCTTGCGAGCGGAGCTAATTTAAGAGTATTACAAAAACTTTTAGGTCACGAGAGTCTTCAGGCAACTGAAAAATACACTCACTTAAGCGTAGATCATTTAGCCCGCTTGATTGAGCAGACTCACCCGCTCACTAAGCTTAAGTTGACCAGTTAGTTATTTTTGGGTCAGCCTCAGCTATTAAATTCATGAAAGCCCCCCATCGGCGGTTTTAATATACTGAGCAACAACTAATTCTATAGAGTGAAGATAATTTTCTACAAGTATCTGCACATCGGCATCTTGCGACAATACGGACGAATCAATAATATTGATTTTCAAAAAAACACTCATCCAGGGCTCAATTGAAATAACGCCCTGCTGGTAAAGAAATTTTAAACAAAAGTGCAACTTCAGCAAGTTAAGACTTTCTGATTTTGCAACTGCTCTTAAAGAGTGCCCCGTTAAATTAAAAAGAAATTCAGAATTTTGGTCGCCTTCCAGGCTCACATGGGAAACACAGTTTAAAATAAAGAGCGCCAAAATCAACTTATCGTAACTCATACGGATATCTTTAAAATCTTCAATTAAAGTTGCTTCGCTCAGGGTTTTCATCTTGGTGCTGTCGTGTGTTTCTTTAAAAGTAAAGTTAACAAAATGCAGCGGCTCTAAAATCCCGCCACCAAATCGTTTTTTGCTTTTAAGTGCGCTCTTGGCAATGAACGATGAGCGGGATCCATCAGAGCCCAGGGCTTGAATAATAAGATCTGCCTCACCATATTTGATTTTTTTTAGTATGATAAATCGATCTTGCTTTTGAATCACTTTTACTCCGTATAAAGGTAATCACAGGGCGTATAAAAAGCCAAGACTTTTGGCCAGAGACAGGGATTTGGACTTAAAATGGGCTCCTGTTTGATTTAGACTTTAAGAGTATTTAATTTTTAAAAATCATGGAGGTTTTTGTGTTCTTAAGATGTATTTTAATTGTTTTGTTTTATTCCTTTTCCATAAATGCGACCGCAGAGGAAAGTGTCTGGGAAAAAGCAAAATTGTCTTACGGCAAAGCTTCCGCAGCTGTCAGTAACTACGGTACAGCCGTAAGCTCTGCATACGAAAGAACATTTGGCGGCAGAGTTGATCAGGGCTTTTCTTATGTTCATGGAGCCATCGCAGGCGTAAGCGGCGATGCTGACGGCGTGAAAACCAGCAGCAATTATAGAGAGGCGTTAGTTCGTATGCGCGAAGAAGAAGGGCGAAAAGCCGGTGTGGCAATTGAAGCCGCTAACAAAGCTGCTAAAGAAGCTGCACAACAGGCTACCGCTGCTGCATCATTGGCTGGTAAAAAAACAGTTGATGCGAGTCAACAGGCTGCACTTATTGCTGAAATCAATAAAGGCCATAGCCTTACCACTGATATCAATGGCTTGATTTTTAAATATAATAATATCAATCAAACATTGAGCGCCATTGAGCAACAATTAGATAAATCAATGCTCAATGCGTATATTCAGCAAAAAACAGCCCGCTTGTTAAGTTCAGATAACATGTGTAAAGCAACGGCCAGCTGTATCGAAAACAAAGGTAAAAACAAAGCTAAATTCAGTTTTGAAGACATGAAAGATATTTTCCCCAGCTCTACCAGCACTCGTTCAGCAGCCGGTACAAAAGCTGTGGATCCCGCTGCAACAAAAAAGTAATTTTTTCGGCTCACTGGACCCTGTCCAGGGTCCAGTTCTCTACCGCCAAATTAAGTTAACACCCTATTAAGCCGAATAACGTATATGACAATTTTGCGATTGCTATACGTTTTTTCTATTCTGTCTATTTTTTCTGCGCATGCATTTGCCGAGAGATATAGAATGAGCGGAAACTATTATGTAAGAAGCAGCGAGAAGTTCGGGCCCGATGATGATAATAAAGTAGGTGTGCTGATCAAGGGCAGTTCATTTGAGGTAGTAAGCAAACAGCGTTACGCCAATGGAGCTGAAGCACTTGAGGTTCGTATCCTGAGTTTACCTGAAAAACGCAACGCCGGCGATGAGATAAAGCAATCGAAATCAGGCAAGTATTTTATTTACAAACCTAACAATAAAGATTTTATCCAGATGAATGCTGCCACTAGTACTGAAGCCAACACGTCCACAGATTACTGTGACTCCTGCTCCAAGCAGGCTCAACAGGCGCCGCAGGCAAATGTGAAAAACACCGGTGACATTGCCGCGATTTCAACAACCATCACAGGTCAGCAAAATCAGCCTCCTATGGAGGCGAAAAAGCCCGGAAGTTTGGA
>JAYTFA010000381.1:0-3655 GCA_043734765.1 Pseudobdellovibrio sp.
CCCAAACAGACCGATACCAGGCCAGCCAAAACCAAAAAACGTCGAGACAATAAACCAAACCGGCAGCCACCGTAAAAGTCGCGCAAATCCGACAAAAACGCTTTCTCCAGTTACTAAAGCATATCGCGAAACTTCCATATTGATAAAAAACTGCATGGTGATTCCGATGAACATTCCCCACACAATACCGAGGCCGTAATTACTAGCCATGTAAGGCCAAAGGACCACTTCGCCGCTTCCCAAGCCCAGTCCTAACAGAATAAAACTTGGCCCCAGCAAATTTCTTAGCGGCGGCGCCGGCGGGAGTTCCTGAGTCCCTAGCGCCGCAATTTCAGATGACATCAGAAGTTTTCCTATTGGGTAGATATACTTTTAGAAATAAAATATTAGGAGGACTTAAGAAACTCTGCGACGTTTTTAATAAACTCGTCGATATCTCTGATTTTTGGAATCCACCGTTGAGTTACATTCGACGGTGGTTTTTCGTGGGCAGAGGCAAAGACGATTTTTGTCTTATCAAAAGTCTTTGGACTCTGAAGCTGCAAGGCTTTCAAAAACTCGGGACCGTTCATAGGTGCCATTTCGTAATCTAGCAAAATTAAATCTAGGTCAGTAAGTTCAGTGATCTTTCTAAGGCCTTCTGTGCCACTTAAGGCCGTGTGTACGGTACTTTGTACGCCAGGCAGGTCCCTTTTCTTAATTGGCTAGCCTCCGATATCTGAGGTAAGGGGGCAAACATGCAAGCAAAGCTACAGTCAGTCAAAGAACAAATAGCACTCATGAGGTCAGGGCCAAGAAAAAAAAGATTTCCACTTTCGTTGAAGGAGGAAATTTTGTATCTGTATTCAGCATCAGAACATCCAATGAGCCTGTTGAGGGAGCTTCAAGTGAACTATGGCTCCGTAATCATGTGGCGTAAGACAATCAAGCCACGGGTCCACAAAAAGCAGAAAGGTTCTTCATTTCGGCCAGTGGCAATTTCGACGAATATCCCCGAGTCCCCCAGACTCGTTCTTACTAATGGCATTTTCATTGAGAACTTAAGCGTGGAATTCTTAATCAAGGTTTTGTCCCATGTTATTCCGTCGCGATAATTTGCAGATTTTTGTTTTTCAAAAAGCCATCGATATGCGAAGTGGTTTTCATAAGCTAACGGCCTTGGTACGCGATGCGTACAATATGCAATCTTTATTGGACGGCCATGTGTTTGTATTTTTTGGAAACAATCGGCATCGTCTAAAAATTATTTATTTTGATGGCAGCGGATTGATTTTGCTAGCCAAGAGAATTGAGCGCGGTCGCTTTATGTGGGTACAAGAGCTTGAGACGACCACTATCAGCTTTAGTGAACTGGAGCAACTGATGCATGGATCAGTTCTTCGTAAAGGAAAATTGGGTGAAATGCCGAGGGGCGCATGAGTTGAGTTTTCAAAAATTCTATGAACAAATGTTTCTTGTGGAAACGGCGCAAGAACTTTTTAAAAGCATTAACGATCCTGAAGCCCTCAGAAGAATGGGGCTTCACCTATTGGACGAGATTGCAAATTTAAATAAGGTCCTTGGCGAAGTTCGTAAAGAACGAGACGCTGAGGAGCTTGCAACGCAAGAGTGGCTGGATCAATCCTTAAAATTAAATCTGCACAAGCTTCAGCGAGTGGCGTTTGGTTTTGGTCGCGAGACAAACAAGCTTCGAGATCGTGAGCGCATCAAAACTGAAAAACAACTGACCCTTCAGACTTCATCTCTGGTCGCTGATATCGATGAAATAAAAAATGATAATTTGCCGGTTGATGAAATCATTCATTATCAAGATGAGGAATCTCTCCTTGAGCAATGTCACTTGTCTGGGCTTGTTTTTGATGACGGCGACAAGATCGAAATTAATCAAATTGAAAAATTATTCGAGGAGTCTTTTGAGATCACGGTGACTCGTGAAACCTTCAAGAAAGTGAAACACCGGCGGGCAAAATACAGGGCCAAGAATCTGACTACTGGCCAGGAAAAAATCCTAACAGCGCCAGGGCCAATAAAACTCTATGCGAAAAGTCAATTCAGCGTGGATCTTGCAGTGTATGTTGTGACCCAAAAGTTTTTAAATGCTCTTCCCTATGAGCGGCAGCGTCGGGATATGCGGCGTGCGGGTTTGAATATTCCAGTTCCAACGCTTTGTCGTTTAGAAAGTGGTCTTGCTGCACACTTGCGATCGGTGGCAGAAGAGATCAGAAAAAATATTTTAAGTGTTAGGCATTTAGCTGTTGGCTTGGATGAAACCAAGTGGCCTATTTTAAATAGCCACGACTCTGACGGATATTTTTGGATTTTATGCAACCAGGCCGGAAGTTATTACCGATTTGAGCCAAGTCGTTCGGGCGAAGTCGCAATGGAACTGCTCAGAGGTTATTTGGGCAGCGTGATTTCGGATAAGTTCAGCGGATATTTGCAGTTCATAAAAAATGAAGACATCAACTGGGGACTTTGTCTTGCTCACGGGCGCCGGGAATTTATTTCTTTACAGAATACTTATCCACAAGAATGTGGCGAGGTGATCGACTTGATGGATCAGGTTTTTAAGATCGAGCACGGGGCTGCTGACTGGAATGACCTCAAAGAACTCCGCAAGCTAAAATCTGAGCCCTTGATGAATGCACTTAAAGTGAAGCTTGAAGAGATTCAAAAAAACTTTTTCCCAAAAGATGAAATGAACGTTGCTGCAAAATATATTTTGAACAATTGGAAAGAGTTCATCGCGTTCATTGAAGATATGACTCTTCCAGTTAGCAACAATGAAAGCGAGCGTGCTCTTCGCCAAGCAGTTCTAGGCCGAAAAAACTATCGAGGATCAAAAACCATCGATGGGGCCGACCATGCCGCGGTGTTATTCACAATCATTGAATCCTGCAAGAAGTCAGAAATTGATCCTGAGGATTATATCAAGTATGTAATTGGTGAAAACTATCATGGCCGGGAACCGAAGACGCCGTTGGCTCTCGCTCTGGATTTGCGGGGGCCATCGCAGGCCTTAGTCAGGTTGCCATCTCAATATGAAATCCAACCGGGAGTTTATATATGAAAAGTATTGGTCGGAATGAAGCTTGTCATTGCGGAAGCGGTCTAAAGTACAAAAAATGCTGTCTTGAAAAAGAGTCAGCTCAATTTTTAGCAAGGTCACATCAGCTGTTTGCTGATGCTGCCCGGGAAGACATGGAATTAAATGAAATCCAAATCCGTCCATTCCATGATTTTTTTCCCGATGAGGCAGAAGCAGAGAATCGAGTTTTGTGGTCACGTGATCGTAAACCTTTTAAAGATGAGCCATTTCAGCTCATTGAATTTTATTGCGCAGACCCTAAATGCGATTGTAACCGAGTGATCGTATCTGCGATGGACAGAATGGCCCCTGAACTTGGAACAATTCTTAGCGTAGGATACGCATTCGATAGAAATGATCCAGATGCCGGTCCTTATATAGATCCGATAAATCCAGTGACAGAAGATGGTCGATCACTATATCCGGCAATCGCAGACATGTTTGAAAATGATTCTGAATATGTTGCCCGTCTCAAGCGCCATTACAAAATGGTCAAAGACAAAATTAAATCAAAAAAATATCGCTCCTTGCATTAATGTCAAGGGACCTGCCTGGCGTACAAAGTAC
>JAYTFA010000382.1:0-6211 GCA_043734765.1 Pseudobdellovibrio sp.
GAAAAGATTATATGTGCAAGACAGGGAAGAGTTTTGGGTGCCAGACATTTTAAAAATTCAAATAATTGCAAAATCCGGGTTTCAAAGGTCACTCGTAAAACCGATGATGGTTTCAGGCTGAGAAATGAACATGTGGTTGATGTTGTTATAGATACTCCGAACCGGTACTGATCTGATCTGTCCCCGAACCTCATAATTCTGACTTTAAACAAGGGGCTTTGTGCAAACAAAGCCCCTTAGTGTATTTTTCGATAAAAAGCTTACAATCTAGGCAATCCAGCCTCAAAACTCTCTGATTGACCCTGACTCCAAAACCCCCTAGAACTACCTGTTCAGCCTTAGAGTTCCTAGAGGACCCTTTGCGCAGGAGGAAAAAGAAAAAACATGAACAAAACATTAAGCAAGAGCCAAAAAGAAAAACAATCGGTCCTAGCACTACTGGATGCAGAAGATGCAAAGATCCCAGCAAATCCTGGTTTGAATAATCAAGCTTCAGGTGGAGAGTTTGAACAACTTTTCTCAGCTTCAACAAAAGAACAAGATTTCAGAGTAGGTGACGTAGTCACTGGTCTCATCGTTGAAGTTCAATCAGACTTTGTCTTAGTTGATATTAACTACAAATCAGAAGGTCTGGTTCCAATAAATGAATTCCGCGTTGTAGATGGAGTTCGTCAAGTTAAAGCCGGCGATCAAGTTGAGGTTTTAATTGATCGTATCGAAAACGAAAATGGCATGGTTGCATTATCTAAAGATAAAGCAGATATGTTACGCGCTTGGACTGATATCTCAAAAGCAGCTGAAAATGAAGAAATCATTGAAGGTGTTGTTGTAGCGAAAGTTAAAGGCGGTCTTTCTGTTGATATCGGCGTAAAAGCATTTTTACCTGGTTCACAAATTGATTTACGTCCAGTCAGAAATATGGATGTTTATCTCGGAAAGAAATATAAATTTAAAGTTATCAAATTTAATAAAAAACGTGGAAACATTGTTCTTTCTCGCCGTGCAATTCTTGAAGAAGAGCGCGATAGCTTGAAAGCGCAAACTGCTGATACAATGAAAGAAGGCGCTACTGTTGTAGGTCTTGTTAAAAATGTTACTGATTACGGTGCATTCATTGATCTTGGTGGTATCGACGGTCTATTACATATTACCGACATGAGCTGGGGTCGTGTTAAACATCCTTCGGAATTAATCACTGTTGGCGATGAAATCAAAGTTAAAATCCTTAAGTACGATACTGAAAAAGAACGCGTAAGCTTAGGATTAAAACAGTTAACTGAAGATCCATGGGCTGAAATCAAAGCTAAATACACAATCGGTTCAAAAGTAAAAGGTAAAGTAGTATCTGTTGCAGAATACGGTGCATTTGTTGAATTAGGTGATGGTGTAGAAGGCCTTATTCATGTTTCTGAAATGTCTTGGACTAAACGTGTAAAACACGCCAACCAGGTATTACAAGTTGCTCAAGAAGTTGAAGTGCAAGTTTTAGAAATTGATATGGAAAATCGTCGTATCAGTTTAGGTATGAAACAGCTTCAGGCAAATCCTTGGGTCGAAATGAAAGAATCTTATCCTCCAGGAACTATTATTGAAGGAGAAGTTAAATCAGTAACAGATTTCGGTATCTTTGTCGGTATCGAAGAAGGTATTGATGGACTTGTCCATATCTCTGATTTCTCTTGGACTAAACGTGTAAATCACCCTTCTGAAATGTTCACTAAAGGACAGAAAATCAGAGCGGTTGTTTTAGGTGTTGATTCTGAAAACGAAAGATTCTCTTTAGGTATTAAACAACTTGAAGGTGATCCTTGGTCACAAATTGAAACAAAATACGGTATCGGTACACAACACGATGTGAAAATCACCAAAACTACAGATTTTGGTGCTTTTGTTGAGTTGGCTGCTGATATCGAAGGTTTAATTCACATTTCAGAGTTAACAACTGACAAAATTCAGGCAGTTGAAGATTTCGTAAAAGTGGGCGAAACCATTAAAGCGGAAGTTATCACAATTGATAAAGATGCTCGTAAAATCGGATTGTCTTCTAAATTAGTTAAACTTCGTGAATCGAAGGCTGACGTTGATGATTATGCTAAAAAGGCATCTTCAACTGCAAAAACTAGCTTTGGTGATATGTTCGGTGACCAGCTTAAAAATCTTAAATCAGAAGGCAAAGAGTAGTCCTAACGCGTAGCTCTGCTACGCACCAAGACAAATTAAGTCGAAAAGGGAGCCTATTAGGTTCCCTTTTTTTATTTTTATTTTATGATTAAAGGTACACGTTTTCTTTAAAAAGGATTTTTATGAAACCATGGTCGTTTAGAAAAAAGTTTGTCTTGGGTCTTGTTATTTTGTTTGCTGGAATTTTTATATATAAGGCAACCACCTCCTATTTAAAAAATGATGATAACCGTATCAGTCGAAATGAAATACTTCATTTGGAAATTAACGGAGTTATTTTAAATGGAAAAAAATTTCTGGGTCAGCTTAAAAAATATAAAAAAGATGATTCGGTAAAAGCCATTGTTATCGAAATTAATTCTCCAGGGGGAGCCGTTGGCCCTTCTCAGGAAATTTATTATGAAATTTTAAGAGCCAAACAAGAAACAAAAAAACCTGTTGTTTGTGTAAGTACAAGCTTAATCGCGAGCGGCGGTTATTATGCAGCGCTAGCCTGTGATAAAATAGTGGTGGCACCCGGAACAATGATCGGTTCGATAGGTGTAATTATGGAGTTTGCTAATCTCGAAAAACTGTATGATTGGGCTAAAGTGCAGAGATATACAATAACTTCAGGTAAGTTTAAAGATTCAGGATCGGAATACAGAGCGATGAGAGATGACGAAAGACAGTTGTTTCAGGAAATGATCAACGAAGTGTACGATCAATTCAAGAGTACAGTTGCTAAAGCCCGTAATTTGCCTCTCGAGACAGTGGCGACCTACGCGGATGGACGGGTTATGACAGGAGCAAAAGCCGTACAGCTCAAGTTCGCCGATGCGGAAGGCACCTATGAAGATGCGGTTAAAATGGCCGCAGGTCTGGCTAAACTCGGTGATGACTATAAAATGTTTAAACCCAAGCAGGATAAATTTAATTTTTTAGATTTGCTGTCGATGAATGAAGAGGATGATGATCTGAATTCACTATCTGAAGTCAGAGACTACTTACAAAGCGTTAAAAAAACCTCGGCCAATGCTGTGGTAGGGGAACTTATGCATACGTTTTTGAAAACTAAATACTTAAATCAACCGCTTATGTTAATGCCCGGATACTGGGAGTAATAGTTGGCGGTATCAAAGAAGAAAAAAAAATCAAAAAAAATATCGCCCAAGAAAAAAACTCAGGATTGGCCTAACAAGCGCAATATTCTTTTCAGGCCTGCCCGCATGAAATATGTAAGAAAAATGATAAAAACCGAAGGCTGTGTTTTTTGTCGTTCATCTAAGAATGAGATTTCGGTAGACACCCTGTGCGTTTATAAAACAAAACATACACAGGTTGTTCTCAATAAATATCCTTATAATAATGGTCATTTACTTGTGCTTCCGCTGGATCACGTGGGTGAGCTTTTAGATTTAAGCCCTGAGAGATACGATGATCTTCATCGAACAATAAGGTTGGCCATTGAAGCGGGCCAAGCTATTTACCAACCCAGCGGTTACAATATCGGACTGAATAATGGATCTGCTGCAGGTGCAGGAATTCCTGATCATTTGCATTACCACATCATCCCGAGATGGGGCGGAGATCTTAATTTTTTTCCTCTTATTGCAGATACAAAAGTGGTTATTGAAACGGTTGAAGATAGTTACGCCAAATTTTTAGATTATTTCAAGAAAGTAAAAGAGTGAGTTGATGAATCAGATTCAAGTTGCGCCGCTAACCCCAGTTGTCAAAAAATTAATGATTGCGATGGTTGTTGTTTGGGTTGTAGGCCAAATCATCATCGAGAAGTTTTTTAAGCTTAATTTTAGCACCTGGTTCGTTTTACATCCGGATCAGGTCATTGAAAAATTTTGGATATGGCAACTTCTGACTTATATGTTCTTTCACGCTCTATCTCCGATGCACATACTTTTTAACGGTTTGATGCTCTGGTTTTTCGGTTCAGAACTTGAAAAACACTGGGGAGCCCGATTTTTTACAACATACTTTTTCGTTTGTGGAGTAGGGGCAGCGCTGGTTTATTGCGTCGGAGTGGCTTTGTATGCGGTTACGAGCGGTAATCAGGTTCCTATGATGATTCCTGTTTTGGGAGCTTCTGGTGCCTTATTCGGCCTTTTGGTTGCTTATGGAATCGTTTTCTCGGAAAGAGTTATCTACTTCATGGGATTGTTCCCGATGAAGGCAAAACACTTTGCCTTGGTAGCCGCTGCTCTGGATTTGTCATCTTTACTTACTACTGGGTTTTCGGGAGCTGAAGTGGCTTATTTGTGCCATCTGGGCGGCGCTCTCGTAGGCTTTTTGTTCTTATGGGGGCATACTCGTTGGAAACTGAACAAGACCAAGACTAAACTTAAAAAGAACACAGGCTCTTTGAGGCTGGTAGTTGATAATGAGAAGCTTAAAAAAGCAGACAGTCCTAAATACTGGAATTGATTTTATAGGGTTTTGAATATATATAAATGGTCAGTTAACGGACGATCAACTAAAAGAGGCAAAAATGTCATTGAATAAAGCACTGGAAGATTTAAAATTTGATAAGAGATTAGTTGAACTCAATTTAAAATTAGGTCGCGTAACTAAAGAAGAAATCGCAAAAAACACTCAAAATTTACCTGACTTAGAATCTCAATGTGAAAAACTTGATATCGAAAAAGAAGATAACGATTTAAACTGATTTCTTAATTGTTTTTCAGTTCAGCCCATTCTTCACGTTTTATTTTTAATGAATTCCCCTGTTTGAGGACATAAAGAGTTTTTACGCCGATATCTTTGTGTCCATCAGATTCATAATCCTGAACAAATTGAATTACGTATTGATCTTTCAACTGAATGATATTCGGTTCAAATGCATTTACTTTCACATAAGAATAACGTTCTTTTAATTTTTGCTTGTGCGCCAGCCATGTCTTTTTATTGTAGGGCGGAGCTGAAAATTCATCAGAATAATTTTTAATATAATTTTCTAAATCCTGCGTTTGCCACTGAGTGCGCCACTGATCAAACCAGTTCAGCGCAATACTCTTGGCTTTAGTATGCTCTTCGCTTGAAACCCAGTTAATCTGGCTATCGATAATCAGAAAAGTTTTATCTAAAAGAATTGAAGATTCAATTTTTTTAATATCAGCGTTACGTAAAACAACACAGCCGCGGGATCCACGAGTAAGTGGAATTTTGTCGGGAACCGAGTGAAGCCAGATTCCGCCGCCGGTCTTATTTTCGTACTTATCAAAGTAGTTGGGATAGTTAGTTGTAAAAGCCACGGAGCCATATGTGTCAAAAGGGATTTCAGGCGGAGTTTTTCTTTCGAGCAATCTGTAAATTCCCTCAGGAGTTTTGCGATCATCTCGTCTTTTTTTATCACCTGAGTTTTTGCCGATATCAATAATGTAAAGTTCTTTTGCGCCGCCTTTCGCAAGGCTTTCCGAGTCTATGAGGCTCAGCTGTCTTTTGGACTTATCTGCCAAAAGCGCGTTTGTGGCTATACGCACATCGGAAGACAAGTTGAGGATTTGCTTGGGATAGCGAATTGCGTTTTGAGCCAGCGCCAAACTGGCTATGCTCATAACTAAAAAAAGCGAAAAAAAGTTATACAAAAAAAACGTCATAGTCGTTCTAATTAAAATAATATCTAGAAGTAAATTTGTACAATGAATTCTAGGGTTATTTTTTACTGTCTTAAATTGAGAATCGACCGGATTGTACTAAAGGCCAGTTCCTAGGGTACCGATATTTTAATTATGAATGAAATAGTTAAAAAATTGATAGTTGCCATCTTAATCACAACGAATCTGTCAGTGCTGGGATTAGGTACGCACTGGGTTTATATTTCAACTCTCGGATATGATTTCCCTAAGGTAACTGAAGCGAGCTTACGAGAGCCGGCCAGTTTAAAAGAAAAATTCGGCCAGGCCCCTATGATTTATACTATGGATAAATTTTTGGTGAATCTTTCGGGAATACCAAAAAGAACAATACGCCTTCAGGTCAATTTGGATATGATCAGTCCGTTGGCATTTCAGGAAATTATGGATTTTGATAATCG
>JAYTFA010000383.1:0-2932 GCA_043734765.1 Pseudobdellovibrio sp.
AAAAAATCGAAAAAGTTGAACTTGATCCTCATCGTAAAAAAGCCCTGGATAAATTGCACCAGACGGTTATTGATTGGTCTTACTCCGAAATCTAGCCTACACGTTTATCTAAAAAACTAAGACAATAATAAGGTGATTGAATTTAAACATGTTTATAAAACCTATGGATCAAGTTTTGGTTCCGGTCAGCACAGTCTCCGGGATATCAGCTTTAATATTAAAAAGGGTGAGTTTGTTTTTTTAACGGGCCCCAGTGGCGCCGGAAAAACAACTCTGTTTAAATTAATTTCGGCTTATGAGAAAATAAGTTCCGGTGAGGTTTCGGTATTGGGGCACGACCTGAGTAAACTCAAACGCGGCCAGATACCGTTTTTGCGGCGAAAAATCGGCTTCGTATTGCAAAACTACAAACTCCTTAAGAATAAAACGGTCTCAGAAAATATTGAGCTTCCCCTTGTAATTTTAAATGTAGATAGGGCCACTCGAATTCAAAAAGTTACGGAGATGCTGTCGCAGGTAGGCCTTACAGAAGTAAGTGACCAATACCCCGACTTTCTCTCCGGCGGAGAGCAACAGCGGGTTGCCATCGCGCGTGCCTTAATTCACGACCCCGAAATTGTTATAGCTGACGAACCCACCGGAAATTTAGATCCGGAACTCAGTAACTCCATTATGAATTTGTTTTTCAGTTTTTCTAAAAAGGGAGTTACGTTTGTAGTCGCTACACATGACTACCGACTTATAGACCAGGCCCAATTCCGCACCTTGAAGTTAGTAAAGGGTCAGCTTGTAGATGGAAGCCCTGAATGAAGGTCACCCCGCTTAAGATTTCTTTATTTTTTGTTATTACCGTTTCAATCCTGATGATCGTGACCGGTCTGTTGTTTTACAAAAATTTTATCGGGGTACTGGGCGCCTGGAATCAGGCCAACAAAATGAATATCTATCTTAAATCCGACGCTACGGAAACAGATAAAAATAATATTATCGCCTTGATAAAGCAAACCTCCGGCGTCAGCACTATCAAAGTTATAGACCGTAAACAGGCAGGCCTTGCTTTTCAGAATTCCTTAAAGGAATTTTCTACAGGATTGGTGACTGTTGATGAAATGGTTGATCTTATTCCTGAAACGATCGAAGTGGAACTGGAAAGCCATTTGGATTTAACCGAAAGAGAAACTGTTTTTACCGCTTTAACTTCGCAACTGGGTAACATTGAACAGATCGAAGACATGAGCTACGGCGCGAGTTGGCTGAAAAAATTTGAGCTGATCGATAAAGTTTTCAGATCTGCAGGCATTTTGATATTTTTAACTGTTTTAATAAGTATCAGTTATCTGGTTGCATTGATGGTTCGCATCTATATCGAGGATTCTAAGCAGGAAGTTGAAGTCTATAGTTTGCTCGGAGCAACGAGGTGGTCGGTTTACCGGCTTTTCTTAAAAGATATTTTTCTGTTTTTATCCGCAAGTCTTTTAACCTCGTTTTTGGTTCTCTTTGTGCTTTTCAGCTACTTCAAAAACAAGCTTGGTGCTTCCGGTTTATCCAAGGTTATTTCAGACAATCTGCATTTTTTATCGCTTACGGAATCGTTGGTTGTTATTGTTGCGCTTTTCGTTTTTATTTATACCAATTCGTTTTTTACGATTCAATCTTCGGTCACCAAACTCAATCAACTTTCTAATGATTAAATATTATTTCGCAATTTTTTTGTTTTCGTTACCTTTTAATTTATCAGCCTCAGAAGAAGCAAAATATTTATTGAATATCGAAAAGCAGATCAATTCATCTCATGACGATCAGGTTCAATTATCTATTGAAAAAAATCAGCTTGAAACACAGATCAAGGAAATTCAGGCAAAAATTAAAGATAAAAAAAATCTTATCGTGAAACGCTTAAAAGCCCTGTATTCGTTAAATCGCTTCAAGTGGGGCGAGCTTCTTCTTAATAACAATTTGAATGAACTCGAAAGAAACGTAAAAATATTAGAGAACCTCAACAAATATGATTACAATCTTTTCAAAGAGTATAACGCTTCATTCAGAAACCTGGCCATGTCGCGGAAAAATCTGCAGGAGACTGAGGGTCTAATCCTGAAAAATGTAGACAATTTAAAAATGCAACAAGCTGAATTTCACAATCTTGAGGCTATCAGGATCGCTTCGCTGAAGAAAGAAAAGCTGGTTTCACTACTGATAGAAAAAGGCCGCCTGACAAGACCTTTAGATGGCTACCTAAAACAAGAATTTGGTTCTTTGCGGGATATTCAAAATCAATTTTATTTAATCAATCGTGGCGAGCTTTATACAGCAAAAATACACTCACCGGTAAAATCAATCGGTCTAGGAACAATAATTTTTCGTGACGAGCTTGTACGCTGGCGGGAAACTTTAATAATACAGCATGATGACAATTATTATTCGGTCTATGCCGGAGTAGTAAATTCAAAAAAAACTGTTGGTGAACAAATAGAAAAAAACGAACTGGTGGGCGTAACTGCAGGCGAGGAATTCTATTTCGAACTTCGGCATTTTGATAATCCAATCAATCCGAAAAGCTGGTACAAGGAGTGAATATGAAGAAAAATAAAATTATGATGTTGGCTTTAACTGCAGTGATTATTTTGAGTGTAAAGCCCATTCTGAGTATTGCCGAAGACCGCTATTCTGAGCTACAGACATTCAGCAAAATTTTAAGTCTTATTCAGCAGTATTATGTTGAAGAAGTGGATACAAAAAAACTGATTGCCGGCGCTATCAAGGGAATGCTGCGTGAATTGGATCCGCACACCAGCTATATGCCTCCGGAAGCCTATAAAGAATTTGAATCCGAAACTTCCGGCGAGTTCGGCGGTTTAGGAATTGAAATTTCAATTCAAAATAATATTTTAACAATCATTTCTCCTATTGAGGACACTCCGGCCTGGAATGC